>NZ_JASCXL010000121.1:0-29177 GCF_030010595.1 Streptomyces sp. CC224B
GTGGGGGGGTTGTTGTGGTGTGGGGTGGTTTCGGTTTTGGTGGGGGCGGGGCTGCGGCGGGGGGTGTGGGGGGGGGGGGGTGGGTGGGGGGGTGATGCCCCGGGCGGCCCTCGTGGGCGGGGGCGTGGTCGCGGCGGGCGCCGTCGCGCTGACCATAGGCCTGTGGCCGGCGGGACCCGGCGGAGCCGGACAGGGGGAGGGCGGGCGGGGTGACAGCAAAGCGCCCACCGCCTCGGCGACCGACCCCCACCCCGAGGACCGGCCCCCCAAGGACCGGCCGAAACCCACCAGCAGCACTGCGTACGCCCTCTCCAAGCCCCCCTCCACCATCCCCGCCGTACGCGAGCACACCCCGGCCCGCGGCCCCGGATGGCGCCCCGACGGCAAGGCCCGCGTCGTCGTCGGCGACCCCGGCCTGCGGGACGAGGCCCGGCTGCTCGCCCGGGAGCTGCGGCTGCGGTACGGGGGCGAGGCACGCCCGCGCAGCGGCGACGTACACCTGGATCTGACCGGGGACCGGACCCCAGACGGTACGGGCGGCCGCGCGGGCGATGGCACGCAACCGGGCCCGGCCCCCGGCGGCCCGGGCACGGAGACGGGCAGGGACACCGGCGGGGACACGGGCCCAGGCACGGGCAGGGACACCGGCCCGGGCCGGGTCGGTGGCGGGGCCGAGGCAGGGCGGGGGCCCGGTGAGGGGCCGGAGGCGTACACCCTGGTCGTGAAGGACCGCGCCGTGCGCATCACCGCCCCCACCCAAGCAGGCGTCTTCCACGGCACCCGCACCCTCAAGCAGTCCGTACGCGCCGACGGCACCGTCCCGGAGGGCGTCGTCCGGGACGCCCCGGCGAAACCGCGGCGCGGGTTCATGCTGGACATGGCCCGCAAGCACTTCTCCGCCGACTGGATCGAGCGGCGGATCGAGGAGCTCGGCGACCTCAAGTACAACGAGCTCGGCCTGCACTTCTCCGACGACCAGGCCTTCCGGATCGCCTCCGAGTCACACCCCGAGGTGGTCTCCGCCGACCACCTCACCAAGGCGCAGGTGCGCCGCATCGTGGACCTCGCGGCGAGCCGGCACATCACCGTCGTACCGGAGATCGACTCGCCCGGTCACCTCGGCGCGGTCCTCAAGGCCCACCCCGACCTGCGACTGCGCAACACGCGCGGCGCGGTGACGCCCGGCGCCGTCGACATAGGGAACCCGAAGGCGGCGCGGATCGTGGACGAGCTCCTGCGCGAGTACGCCGAACTGTTCCCGGGCGGGCGCTGGCACATCGGCGCGGACGAGTACCAGGCCCTCGTGGTCCGCGACCCGGAGGCCTCCTACCCGCGTCTCGCCGCCGCCGCGCGCGACCGGCTCGGCCCCGGCGCGACGATCCAGGACCTGGCGACGCGGTGGCTGAACGACCGCGCCCGGGCGGTCGGCCCGGCACGGGACGTACGGGCCTGGAACGACGGCTTCTTCCGGGGCGGCACCGTGGCGGCCGACGACGACATCGAGGTCGCGTACTGGACCGGCAAGGAGATCGGCGCCCGCGACCCGGTCGAGTACCTGCGCGAGGGCCGCGACGTCCTCAACTACAACGACGAGTTCCTCTACTACGTCCTCGGCGAGCCCAACGACTTCGCCTACCCCACCGGCCGCCGCATCTACGAGCAGTGGACCCCGCGCGTGCTGCGCGGCACCACCCCCGTCCCCGCCGCGTACGACGGCCGGATCCTCGGCGGCAGCTTCGCCGTGTGGTGCGACCTCGCCGGGGCCCAGACCCAGGACGAGGTGGCGCGCGGCATCCGCATGCCCCTGCGGGCGACGGCCCAGAAGCTGTGGGACGCGCGCGAGCCGTCGCGCTCGTGGGCGGACTTCGAGCGGCTCGCGGCACGGCTGGACGGCTGACCCCCGCGCCGGGCGGCCGCCCCCCCCCTGTACCGGCTGCCCCGTACCGGTCGCCGCGTACCGGTCGCCCCGTACCGGTCGCCCCGTACCGGTCGCCCGTCGCCGCGCGCCGACCACCCCCCGACCGGCCGTCGTTACCGGCGCGTACCATGCGGTGACCGTCCGCAGTGCCTGGGGGAGACCGGGGAGAGGCACCGGCGCGGCGGACCTTCCGCAGAACCGTTCCTCGACCGGGGACCGGTCTGCCCTGTCGATGTGGGGGAACCGTGGCCGTGCCGTGCGCGGAGTGCCGGGCAAGAGACGCGACGACCGCCGAGGGACTGTGCGGCCTGTGCGTGACCGTGGCGGCCGACGCCGCGCCGAGGCGGGTCGTCGCCGGGCCCCGCCCGGGGGACCGGCTGCGGTCGCCGGTCGCGCCGGGGCGGGCGGCCATGGTGCTGCTCGGCGCCGTCGCCGCCACCGACCTGTGGGCGCTGTGGGCCGGGCTCGGGCAGCGGCGCATCCTGGACCGCCTCCTCGCCGGGGAGTACGGGGAGGCGTTCCAGCGGGAGGTGGAGGACGCCGACTCCCGGTACGCCCTGGCCGGCGGTGCGCAGCTCGTGGCCTGCGTGCTGACCGCGGTGGTCTTCCTCTGGTGGTTCCGGCTGGTACGGGTCAACGCCGAGCTCTTCGTGCCCGAGGCGCACACCAAGGGGCGCGGCTGGGCGCTCGGCGGGTGGTTCGTTCCCGTCGTCAACCTCTGGGTCCCGCGCCGCGTCACCTCCGACATCTGGGACGCCAGCGTGCCGGGGCCCGAGGTCGCCGGGCGGCTGGCCCCGGTCGGCTGGGACCCGCGGGAGCCGCGCCCGGCTCACGTGCTCATCAGCGCCTGGTGGGCCCTGTGGGTCGTCGGCTTCTTCGTCGGCCGGACCGCGGGCAGGGTGTACAGCGGTGCCGAGACCGCGTCGGAGTACGCGACCGGGCTCCGCTGGATGATGATCGCGGACGCGCTCGACGTCGTGGCCGCCGTCCTCGCCGTCGTGGTGGTGTACCGCATCACCACCATGCAGGACACGAAGGCGCGGGCCCACGCGGCGGCGGGGTGGCCCGCCGGTGTGCCCGTGTCCGGCGCCGGTCCGGCGTTTGAGCACCGGGCCGGGCGGGCCACCTAGGGGAGAAGGGGGGCCACGGCCCCCACAGGACGGACGTACGAGAGTCGCGGGGGCGCGGAGCATGGGCTACTGGGGGTACTACGTCGTGGGGCGCAGCGAGCGGCCGCTGGGGGAGTGCGCGGCGCTCGCAGGGGTGCGCGCTGAACTCGCGCTCCTGGAGCGGCGGCCCGACGGGTGGCAGGTGTGGGAGTGCCCGAGCAAGGACTCGACCGACGTGGGGAACATGAACGCGCTCGCCGGGGAGACCGGCGCGCCCGCCCTCTTCGGCTATGTGATGGGCAGCGACTGCGTGATCGTCGAGGCGGCCGCGCCGGAGAGCGGCGCGTGGACGACGTGCCTGGCCCGCGACGCGACGGCCCACTACCTGGCCGACGGCGAACTCACGCTGGAGGACTACTTCCTCGACCCTCGCGACGCCGCCGAGCGCGCCGTCGCCTGGGCCGCGGAGGCGGGCCGCCGCGCACGCTCGGCCGCGCTGCTCGACGTGCTCACCGCCGACCCCGAACCGTCGGCCGAGCAGCTCTTCTTCCGGCTCCTGGACCGGCTCGGGGTGCTGCCGCAGTAGCGGTACGGACAGCGGCACAGCCAGCGGTACGGCCAGCGGCACCGCCCCCCGGCACGGTCCGGCGGTTTTCGGCCGCAGTGACGGAAACGGGCCGCCGGACGCAGTAAGGGCGTGAAGCCAGATGAGTCACGGGTGAGCTTGGTGGAGCTGATCGCCCAGGCCGACGAGACGGGACTCGCCGCCAGCGGGCTCGCCTGCCTCGACCGCTGCGTGCCGCTGTTCGGCGACGGCGTCGACGAGCAGGTGCTGCGACCGCTGTGGGCGAGCCTCGCGGACGGCACCGGTTGGGAGGGCGCGCTCGCCGAGGTGCGGCGGGTCCTCGGTGCCGGGCATGACGGCGCGCCGGGGCCCGACCGTACGGAGGGTGGCGCGGAGGCCGCCGTGCTGGCCCGGCGCATGCTCGCCGCGGCCCCCGCCGAGCGCACCGCCGCCGCGCTGCGGACGTGGGCCGACGCCTGCTCGGCCGCCGCGCTCCAGGTGCACCGCCTCCTCGACACCACCGACGAGGAGGTCGCGCCGCTGGTCACTGCCGAACTGCGCCGCCAGATACGGGTCCTCGAACTGCTCGGCGGCGGCAGCCCCGGCGGCGGCCTGCGCGAGGCCCTCGGCGTCTCCACCGAGGGCCGTCGGGTGCTGCGCGCGGTGGTGTCGCGCCGGGCGAGGACGACGGACGGCTGAGCGCGTGGGGCCCCGGCGGGCCGTAGGGGCGGGTCCGAGGCTGCCCTGGGGCGAGCCCCGGCGGACCCGGCCCGGGGGAGCGCGCCGCGCACGGCTTCTGAAGCGGGCCCGGGCGGGGCCCGGTGGGCGTCGTACGGGCCGGGTACGGCGCGAGCCCCAGGACGGACTCGACACGGCGCCCAGCACTGGGGCCCGGCGCGACGCCTAGGACGGCCTCGGGACGGCCCCCGGCACGGCGCCCAGGACGGGTCCAGCGTCGGTGCTCGGCGAGGCGCCCAGAGCGGCCCCCGGCACGACGCCCAAGACGAACCCGGCGCGGTGCCCGGCACGGCGCTCAGCGCGACACCCAGGACGGAGCCGGCGCGGCGCCCAGCCCTGCGCCCGGCCACCGTGCCCCGCTACCCGGCTACGACCCCAGCACCTGCCCCAAATGCGCCCCCGCCGGAGTGTCCAGTCGCGCCTTCCCGTAGTACGTGCCGCTCGCCCGCAGCACCGTGCCGTTCTGGTCGGTGCCGACGTGGAGGACCGTGCCGTCGCCCCGGTCCTCGCCGTCCGCGCCGACCGCGAGGTCCGGGTGGCCGTTGCCGTCGAAGTCGGCGAGCGCGACGGAGGAGCCGAGCCGGTCGCCGGTCTCCGTGACGCCCGGGACGTCCGGCTCGTCCTGGCTGACGGCGAGGGCCCCGGCGCCGGTCAGGCCCGACCGGGAGCCCTTGAGGAGCAGTGACGTGCCCGCGTCCGTACGGGTCTCGCCGGCGCGCGTGATGTCCTCGCCGGGGGCGCCGGTGAGGACGTCCGCGCAGCCGTCGCCGTCGACGTCGGCCGCCGCCACCGACCAGCCCAGCGCGTCGCCCGCCTCGGCCGCCCCCGGCACCCCGGGCGTGGCCTGGTGGACGGTCGTCGCGCCGCCGGCCGGGCCGCCGGGGCCGCCGCTCACGACGGTGACCTGGCCGCCCGCGTGGGCGCCGGACTCGGCGGTGTAGGGCTGGCCGACGACCAGGTCGTCGTAACCGTCGCCGTTGACGTCGCCCGCCGCGACCGAGCGACCCCCCTTGGCGGACAGGTGGCCGACGCGGCTGAGGCCCGAGCGGGTGCCCTTGAACCAGACGAGCCGGCCGTGGCCCGCGGCGTCGCGGTAGGTGAGGGCGGCGTCGGCGTACCCGTCGTGGTCGAAGTCCCCGGACGTCGCGGCCGGGTGGTCGATCGCCCGCTCCCCGGACTGGAAGGTGCCCGCCGCCTCGTGGCCCGTCGAGAACCGGGCCGCCCAGCTCCCGCCGGTGCCCGCGGACACCGCGAACACGTCGTCCTTGCCGTCCTTGTTGAAGTCCCCGGCCGCCACGGCGGCGCCGAAGCGGGCCTTGGAGTACGCGAAGTCCTCCGAGAGCTGGAAGTCGGTGCCCGAGGTGAGGTCCGGGCCGTACAGCATCGTGACCGCGCCCCGGTCCCGGTGGCCGGAGGTGTCGTCCTCGCCGGGCGCGCCGATGACCAGGTCCGGGTGGCCGTCGCCGTTGAGGTCGCCCAGGGCGGTGGCCGCGGCCCAGGCGTCGCCGGGCTCGTCCAGGCCCGGGACGCCCGGGCTCGACTGCGTCAGGGCCTTGCGCGCGGCCGCGTCCGGGCCGCCGGCGCCGCCCGGCACGACCGTCAGGGCGCCCCGGTCCGCGTGCGCCCGGGGCACGGCCGCTACCAGGTCCGCGGCGTTCCCGGCGGTGCCGGTTCCGGGGCTGGTGCTGACACCGGTACCAGCACCAGCCCCGGCACCTGTACCCGTGTCCGCGTACGCCGCCGCCCCCGTGCCCACGGCGGCGGTGCCGCCGAGGACGACGCCGCCCACGGCGAGCCACACCTTGTGCTTGAGGCCCACGGCTCCCACCCCTTCGGAACTCCTGAGCTCGCGGGGAGCTCCCCGCTGAATCAACGAGTTCATTGGACCGATGAGGGCGCCGGAGGGTTGTACGCGACCGCTACGAGGGGCGCGTGATGTTTCCCGCACGCCGCGGATGTGACAACAGCGCCGTTCCGTGCGCAGGGTGCATGAGAAACGTATGAGAAGTCCGGCGGTCGCACGGGCGGGGCGGGGCGGAAACGGTGGGAACTGTGGGGCTGAAGGCGGAGCGCGCGACTCGGGGCGGCGGGCGCCGCCGGTGGACGCGGGCCGCGGCCACGGTGTTCGCGGCCGGTGCGCTGGCGTCGCTCGTGACGGGCTGCGGCGGTGAGAAGCCGGTGCGGCTGAGCGGCGGCACGTTCACGAAGGAGCTGCCCCGGGCGGAGGCGCGCGGCCAGCAGCTCACCCGGCAGACCCTGGACCTGCTCAAGGGGGCGCGGTCCATGCGGATCAACGCCGTGGAGATGAAGGGGTCCTTGGCCGGCGGGACCGGTACGCGCCGGGAGGCGACGTTCCGCGTCGACCGGGAGCACAACTGCGCCGGCACCATCGCGGAGGGCTACCTGCGCGCCGACATGATCATGGTCGAGGGGCGCACGGTGTACATGCGCGTCCAGGACTCGTCGCTCGACGCGCTGAGGTCGATGGCCGAGGCGCGCGGGCCCGGGGTCGCCGCGGACATGGACCGCCGCATCGGGCTGCTGCGCGGCAAGTATGTGAAGTTCCCCGTGGGGGACCAAGGGTCGGGCGAACGGACGATGCCGTCGGACACCTGCGACCTGGACGGGATGCTCGGGCGGCTCGACGGGGTGGCCGGTACGACGACGATCCGCGCCGAGGACCCGACGTGGCGCTACGGCGAGCACGTCATCCCCCTGGTCGAGGAGCAGAACGGCACGGAGACCAAGGTGTACGTCGCCGCGGAGGGCAAGCCGTACCTCGTCGCGATGGAGATGGAGCGGCCCCGCGGGGCGCGCACGACCCTGCGGATCTCCGACTACGACGAGCCGGTCGTGGCGAAGGCGCCGCCCGCGGCGCAGACCATCGACGCCGACGAGTTCGACGGCATGACCGGCGGCGCCGACCTCTTCGAGGTCTGACGGTTCCACGGCGTCCCGCGGCGATCCGCGGCGGTTCCACAGCGTTCCGCGGCGGTTCCGCAGTGGTTCCGCGGCGGTTCCACGGCAGTTCCGCGGGACCTCCCACGGTGGCGGAACGGGTGAGCGGCCGGGGCCGCCACCCTTGGGGTCAGCCAGTGGCCGACGCAGCACGGCTTCATCAATGATCGCGCGGAACTCGGGTTGATCATCAGCGCGGTCCAAGAGAGGCCCCGGCTAGCGGCTCGGTCCCCTGTGCCGGCCGCTAGCCGGGCTCTCGTCATCCCGTCCCAACGGTGGGAGCCTGCGAGAGAGGCCGGATGAACTGTCCACGGTGCGGCGCGCAAGTTCACGAAGGTGCCGACGGCAGATAGCACTGTGAGATATGCGGGGTGGAGGGCGGATGAACTGTCCGAAGTGCGGTGCACCTGCGCAGCAAGGTCCCACAGGCCAGTGGGTGTGCACCAACCAATGCGGCTGGTATTCCGGGCTGTACCCTGCGGTACATGGACACTGGCCGGAGGGGTGCAGAGACAGGGGCGGGCCTTACGCCCCCCCTGGAGGCTGAGATCACCCGCACTGAGTGCCGAGAGTGCGGCTCTGAGGTCTTTGGCCTGTCCGGCCGGTTCGCCTGCACCCTGTGCGGCTGGTGCAACCACTGGTCAGAGGGACACAGCGAGCTACCGACTGCGGAGGATGATCCGGACTACCCCGGAGCATGACAGCGCAGTCTCAGTAAGAGGGCCCCGTCCGGATGCCGGACGGGGTCTTGCCTTTGCTCAGGCCAGCCGGGGCGTCCCGTTCATTGGTGAGAGCAGAGCGGATGAAGTGGGACCTCATCCATAACGCGATCATCTACGTCGACCAGGCTCTGATGAGCGTGCTCGAGGTCCAGCAGGAGCGCGGCAGCTGTGGAGGGAGAGGCTCGGCTCGCGCTGGGGGTCACGGACGCGGTCGACGACTGGTATCGCCGCACATCAGAGCGGGAGACGACGGGTGAGCGGCCGGGGCCGCCACCCCCCACAGGAGAGGCCCCGGCCGTCACACGGCACGAACCGCGTGGCGGTCCGTACTCCCTACTGCGCCGCGCGTGCGTTTTCTGTCACACCCCCCTGGGTCACCCGCTAGTTGCACGTTGTACGAACATGGACGTGCACCGCTTCACGCCGTAGCGTGCAGGTTCGCGCCGTGTCGCGACCCACCAGCGTGGGCCCGCTTCCGGGCGGACCGCGAGCGGCGGGCGGCGCGCCAGTGACCCGTGAGAGCCGCGCCTGCCAGGCGCAGAGGGGCCCGCAGTGCAGGGGGAGGACGACGCCGAGCTGACCGCCGCCGTGCTCGCGGCGCAGGCCGGGGACGAGACCGCGTTCCGGACTGTGTACCGCGCGGTGCACCCGCGGCTGCTCGGCTACGTACGTACGCTCGTCGGCGATCTCGACGCCGAGGACGTGGCGTCCGAGGCGTGGCTGCAGATAGCCCGCGACCTCGACCGGTTCGACGGTGACGCCGACCGCTTCCGCGGCTGGGCGGCGCGCATCGCGCGCAACCGGGCCCTCGACCACATCCGCATGCGCGGCCGCCGCCCCGCGGTGGGCGGTGACGAGACCGAGCTGACCGGCAGGCCCGCCGAGGCGGACACCGCGGGCGAGGCCATGGAGTCCCTCGCCACCGACGCCGCGCTCGCGCTGATCGCCCAGCTCCCGCAGGACCAGGCGGAGGCCGTGGTGCTGCGCGTCGTCGTCGGCCTCGACGCGAAGAGCGCCGCGAAGACGCTCGGCAAGCGCCCCGGAGCGGTGCGTACCGCGGCGCACCGCGGGCTCAAACGGCTCGCCGAACTGATGGGCGCCGACGAGGCGGCGCGGGCGCGCGGCCTCGGCGCCGTCCCCCCGCAGCCGGACCCGCACGGACGCGCGGTACCCCCGTCCCCCTGTGTGACGCATTCGCGTACGCGGACGCAGAAGGACATGTGATGGCCGACGAGCAGGACAAGTGGCTGAACCGTGCCGCGGCGGAGCGTTTGCTGCGCGGAGAGCGGCTCGACGGTATCGGCGATCACGACCGCGAACGAGCCGAGCGGCTGGCCCAGGCCCTCGCCGCGCTGTCCGCGGGCAAGCCCGCGAAGACCGGCGAGGACGGGGAACTCCCTGGCGAGAGCGGTGCGTTGGCCGCGTTCCGGGCGGCGCGCGAGGGGCGGACGTGGGCGTCCGAGACCCCGGCGGCGGCCTCGGGCACGGCCGCCGGTGCCGCGTCCGGTGCCGTGCCCGACGCCGTGCCCGGTGCAAGGTCCGATGCCGTGCCGGGGGCCGTGTCCGGGGCTGGTCCGGGCTCCGTGTCCGGTTCCGCTTCGGGGGGTGCGGCGGGTGCCGCTCCCGGTTCCGGTTCCGGTTCTGGTTCCGGTTCCGGGGGTGAGCCGCCCGTACGGATCGGGGGTCCGGCCCGGGTGCCCCGGCCCGTACGGTGGGGCCGCCCGGTGCGGTTCGGGGTCGCGGCGGCCCTCGCGGCCTGCATGGCCGGCGGTGTCGCGGTGGCGGCCGGGGCCGGCGTCATCCCGTCGCCGTTCCAGGAGTCCGAGCGGGAGCCCGCGACCAGCGCGTCCCCGGTGGAGACGCCGGAGCGCCCGCTGCGCTCCCCGTCGACCAAGGCCCCCGCTGCGCCGGACGACCTCCCCGACGAGGGCAACCACCTCGACCGGGAGAAGACCGCCGAGCCGGACGCCTCCGACGAGCCCGAGGACCGGGACCGCTCCGGCGGCACGGACACCGACCGCGACGAGGGCACCTCGGGCACGCCCGGCAAGGGCTCCGGCGGCGACGAGTCCGGTGCGAAGGGGGGTCGCGCGTGGCGCGACCACGTGATGTCCGCCTGCCGTGACTACCGCAGCGGTTCCCTGGCCAACGACAAGCGGCGCCACCTGGAGGAGGCCGCGCGCGGCTCCGAGCGCGTACGGGCGTTCTGCGAGCGGCTCCTGAACGGCGGCGGCGAGGCTCCCCGGGGCGGGGGCAAGGGTGACGGTGGCGGCAAGGGCAATGGTGGCGGTGGCGGTGGCGGTGGCAAGGGCGACGGCGGTGGTAACGGGAACGGTGGCGGTAACGGGAACGGTGGCGGTAACGGGAACGGCGGGGGCAACGGGAACGGCGGGGGTAAGGGTAACGGCGGGGGCAAGGGGGGCGAGGGCGGCGGCCACCTGCCCGGTGGGGGGCAGTTCGCGGGGGGCGGTGGGCGCCCCGGGCCCCCGCTCACGCTGCCGCACCGCCCCCGCCCGACCCCGACGTACACGGCCCAGCCCGTCCGCTGACCCCCGCCCCACCCACCCGCCCCTATCGGCCTAGCGGCCTCGTCCTCAAACGCCGGACGGGCTGGATGCGCCCCGCGTCCCGCCGTCGCCGCCTGCCGGTGTGTTTCCCCACCCACCCGCCCTTTCATCGGCCTGGCGGCCTCGTCCTCAAGCGCCGGACGGGCTGGGATTGTCTCCGCGTCGCCGTCTGCTGGTGTGTTCCCCACCCGCCCCTTCATCAGCCTGGCGGCCCCGTCCTCAAGGGCCGGACGGGCTGAAACCGTCTGCCGCCCCCCGTTGCCGTCTGCTGGACGGCCGACGACGGCGAGTCGTGGACATATCAGCCCGTCCGGCGTTTGAGGACGAGGCGCGGAGCGGCGAAGAAAGGGGGAGAGGGGCGGAGCCCCAGACGAGGGAGGCGGGGTCCAGGGGCGGCAGCCCATGGTTCGGGGAGGGGCGGGCCTGGGGCGCGCCGCGAGGTGTGAGCCACGCCGCACCGCGTGGCTGTGACACTTTCCGCCCCCCTGGCGCAGTACGTATTGAGCCGACTGGTCATCGGCCCGCGCACGAGCCGGGGTTCCCCCCGTACCTACGGCTCCGTGCCATTGGCGCGGGCGGGATTCGTTCCCCCGATCCCGCCCGCGCCCTCAAGCAGGAACGCGGCAGCAAGAACGCGCCGCCCCGCGCGACGGCGAGGCGGACACCGCCTACCGGTAGATCACCACCCGGTCCCCGTCCCGCACCTGCCGGAACAGCCGGGCGATCCGCTTCTCGTCCCGGACGTTCACGCACCCGTGCGACGCCCCGCCGTACCCCCGCGCCGCGAAGTCGGACGAGTAGTGCACGGCCTGGCCGCCGCTGAAGAACATGGCGTACGGCATCGGCGTGTCGTACAGCGTCGAGACGTGGTGCCGCGACTTCCAGAAGACCCGGAACTCGCCCTCGCGCGTCGGCGTGTACTCCGAGCCGAAGCGCACGTCCATCGTGGACAGCGCCTTGCCGTCGACCATCCACGTCAGCGTGCGGCTCTCCTTGCTGATGCACAGCACGCGCCCGGTCAGGCAGCGCCGGTCGGGCTTGGCGGGCGGCATGCCGCCGTCCGGGTACAGCTCGTAGCGGCTCGGCTCGCGCGTCATCCGCAGCAGCCGGTTCCAGGTGCGGGTGTCCGTCTCGCCGGTCCGGGCCAGCCCTCGCTTGGCCTGGAAGCCCGCGACGGCGGCCGCGGTCACCGGGCCGTACGTGCCCGTCGGGTGTTGGCGGAACCAGTCGAGCTGCCGCAGCCGGGCCTGGAGCTCCCGCACCATCGTGCCCCGCTTGCCCTGCTCCATGAGCACCGGCCCGGGCGGCGGAGGGGGCGGCGGCTGCGTCGCCCGGGGGCGCACGGGCGCGGGCTCCGGCGGCTCCGCGGGCTCCGGCGGCGCGGACCGCGGCGCGGGCGCCTCCGACTGCGGCAACTCCGCCCGCGACACGGGCGACTTGACCTTCGGCGTGGGCGAAGAGCGGGGCGTGGGCGTCGCGTTGTCCCGCTCCGCGCGTGGCGGTGGCGACGCCCTCCGGTCGTCCCCGCCCGCCCGGTCGACGGCCTGCGCCGTGCACCCGCAGACCAGCGCCAGCGCGACGGCGGCCCCCGCCGCCGCACGCCCCTTGGCTATCGCACCCCTACTCATGGATCCCCCATGTCACTTCGTGTCACTGCGATGGCCGACCCACGAAGTGTTTCCCACGGGCGCGGGATTGTGAACCACGCCCCGCGCCGGGCTCAGTGGTGCCAGGCCGTCCCGCCGACGTTGTGGATCATGCGCTGGAGGACCTTCAGCGCCCGTACGTACTCGGCGTCGTCGATGCCCTCGTGGATCTCCGCCCGGGTCCGGACCTGCCGCTGGGCGACGCGCGTGCGCAGCGCGCCGCCCGCGTCCGTGAGCCGCAGCTTCCGGGCGCCGCCCTCGGTCTCCTGGGCGAGCAGCTTCCGGCGCAGCAGGGCGTCGATGTTGTGCTCGATGCCGCCCTCGCCGAACTCCAGGTAGCCGCGCAGGACACCGACCACGTCCGCGCGGTCGCGGGCGGAGCCGTCGGCGGGGACCTGGTTGAGGACCCACCACTGCGGCTGGGTGAGGCCCTCCTCGGCGAGCATGGTGCGGATGTGGTGCACCACGGCCTGGCCGGCGGCCGTACTCCAGTAGCCGATGGGCTGGTTGACCAGCTCGGCGTCGCTGTGCGAGGGGGCGAAGGGCGGCTTCGTGGCGTTCGTGTTGTTCGTCATGCCCTCGAACGTAGGACCTCAAGTTTGGTTGAGGTCAAATAGTTCTGGAGATCTTTTCCGTCCTGTCCGGCCCAGCCCACGTATCCGTCCGGGCGGACGAGGAAGAGGCCGTCCCCGTACGCGTCGAGGTGGTCCGCGCGGCACGTACGTACCAAGTCCGCGTCCAGCGCGGGCACTTCCGTCCGGGGGCCCACGGCGAGCAGCGTGAAGTGCGGCCCCCGGAAGGCGTCGAAGACGCGTCCGGCGCCGAGGCGGCCGTCCGGGGCGCGGTCGCCCGCCCGGGTGCCGTCCCCGGGGGGCCGGGTGTCCACGGACAGGGGCGAGTCGCGGTACCCCAGGCCGAGTTGGCGCGTGGCGGCGCCCCGGCGGGCCTGGCCGCGGTGGATGCGGGTGGACAGGTCCAGCATGCGCGCGGCGGTGGGCAGCCGCTCCTCCTCGTACGTGTCGAGCAGCGCGTCGGGGGCGCCGTGCCGCAGGACGAGGCCGAGCTTCCAGCCCAGGTTGTACGCGTCCTGCACGCTGGTGTTGAGGCCCTGGCCGCCCGCGGGCGAGTGCACGTGCGCCGCGTCGCCCGCGAGGAACACGCGCCCGGCGCGGAAGCGGTCCGCGAGAGCGGCGCGCGGCCGGAAGTCGGAGGCCCAGCGGACCTCGGTGACGTCGCCGGCGGCCAGGTGGGTGCGGGCGGCGACGGCCTCGCGCACCCCGTCGGGGGAGGTGTCCAGCGGGCTGCCGTCCACGAACTGGGCGGTGAACTGGAAGTCGGGCGTGCCCGGCAGCGGGCAGATCGCGGTGAAGCCCGCGGAGCCGTCGGCCGAGGGCTGGAAGATGTGCCAGTTGTCCCGGTCGAGCGCCGCCTCGCGGACGCGGATGTCGGCGACCAGGACCGGCCAGGGGTCGACGGTCTCGCCCTCCATGGCGATGCCGAGGGCCCGGCGCACGCCGGAGCGGCCCCCGTCCGCGGCGACGGCGTAGGCGGCCCGGACCGTGCGGCCGTCCGCGAGGCGTGCCGTGACCCCGTCGGCGTCCTGGTCCAGCCCCGTCACCTCCGCGCCGAAGGCGACCGAGCCGCCGAGTTCCAGCAGGCGCGCGTACAGGATCTCCTGGGTGCGCCACTGCGGCACCAGCCACGGGCCGGCGTAGGGCGCGGAGTCCGTGGCCTCGGGCTCGTCGAACATGCGGTGCTCGCCCTGCCGGGCGCCGCCCGACCACACCATGCCGACGGGCGCGGGCCCGCCCGCCTTCAGGGCGGCGTCCACGACCCCGAGGTCGTCGAAGACCTCCAGCGTGCGCGGCTGGAGGCCCTTGCCGCGCGAGCCGGGGAACAGCCGGGGCGCGCGCTCGACGACGAGCGCGGGCACCCCGCGCCGGGCGAGGTCGCAGGCCAGGGTGAGGCCGGTGGGTCCCGCGCCCACGATGAGGACGGGCGTTTCCTTAACGTCGTTAAGTTCCATGCCCCAGAGGCTGCGCTTAACGGTGTTAAATTGTCAAGGTGGCTACGACACGACTCGACCGCGTCCGGGTGGCGCGCGCCGCCCTGGACCTGCTGAACGAGACCGGCCTCGACGGCCTGACCCTGCGCGCCATCGCCAAGGAGCTGGACGTCAAGGCCCCGGCGCTGTACTGGCACTTCAAGGACAAGCAGGCCCTGCTCGACGAGATGGCCACCGAGATGCTGCGCCGCATGGCGGCCGACCTGGCGCTGGAGGGCGGCCCGGACGCCGGGTGGGAGTCGGTGCTCACCTCCACCATGCGCACCATGCGCCACCACCTGCTGCGCTACCGCGACGGCGCGAAGGTCTACAGCGGTACGCGCTTCACGGACGCGTCGTACGCCGCGCCGCTGGAGGCGCGGCTGCGCCACCTCACGTCGGCGGGCTTCTCCCCCGACGCGGCGGCCCGCGCCTGGCTCACGGCGTACAGCTACACCATCGGCCACGTCATCGAGGAACAGGCCATGGGCCCGCGCCCGGACGAGGGCGGGGGCGGCTTCGACCTGGCGGCCCGGGCCGAGCGGCTGAAGGGCTACCCCCTGGCCGCGGCGGCGGGCGACGAGCTGTTCCGCTCCGACGACCAGGGCTTCGAGGCGGGGCTCGCGGCGGTGGTGGCGGGCATCGCCGCGACCCTGCGCGGGGGCCCGGGGGTGTGAGCGGCGCACTGGATCACGGAACTCGCGCCGCGCGCGCCCGCCGTTGTCTATCGTGCACGCCATGAGATCACGCCACCCCCAACGGCGTCCGACCGCAGCGAAGTTGACGCTCGCGACCGCCCTCGCGGCCGGGCTGCTCACGGCGTGCGGCGGGGACGGCGACGAGGGCCCGCCCGACAAGGTCGCCAAGGCCGTCGAGAGGCACTGCGCCGGACGGATCGAGCCGGACGGCCTCGACATGGGCCTCGCCGACGACGTGAAGCAGACGCTCGACGGCCGCTGGGAGGGGGACGGCGCCGGCGGCTGCGTGTGGAGCGCCCAGGAGGACGGCCGCTTCTGGACGCCCCTCGACCTCGACGTGATCCGCGTACGGAGCCCGGCCGCGGCCAAGAAGGACGCCCGCGCCTTCTGCGACCGCATGCGCGCGGACACCCGGTACCACGCGGGCTACGTCGACAAGGGCGCGTACTGCGCGGCCTACGAGGACAACGCGGCGCTGCGCGCCCACATCGCCCACGGCTCGGTCGGCCCGTACCGCGTCGAGCTCACGCTGTCCGGCGCCAAGCCCTGGAAGGACAAGCACTACGAGGCTCCGCGTGAGCGGATCGCCCACGTCATGGACGACGTCCGCGCGTACTACGAGAAGCGCGACCGCTAGGGCGCGCGCAGCTCGGCCCACACCCGCTTGCCGGGCCCGTTCCGCGCGGCCACGCCCCACCGCTCGGCGAGCGCGGCGACCAGCGGCAGCCCGCGCCCGCCCTCCGCGCAGGGCTCGGGCGCCCGCACGACGGGCAACGCGGCGCAGGCGTCGTGCACTTCGAGCCGCAGGGCCCCGGCGGGCAGCCGGACGAACCGCGTCTCGATCACCCGGCCGTGCGTGCCGTGGGCGTGCCGCACGGCGTTGGTGAGCAGCTCGGAGAGCACGACGAGCGCCGCGTCCTCGATGTCCGCCGAGCCCCAGTCGGCCAGGTACTTCCGCAGCTCCTGCCGGGCTTTGCTCACGGAGCGTGGATGCCGTGGCCAGCGCGCGATCACTTCACCTTCATCGGTCGTCACCTCGGCGCTCCTCGTCATCCCGTGGATCGGCGTTCACGGGACGAGCATCCCAACGTGAGGCTACGCTCACCAAGAGTCACGATTTACAGCGAAGCGACGCGGAAACGGGGGCAACGATGCCCGCACCGAGGGAACTCGACCCGACGACGTCCTTGGCCGCGCTGTACGGCGCGAAGCTGCGGAAACTCCGCCTCAGAGCGGGCTGGACCCAGCGCCAGCTGGGCGACCGGGTCCCCATCGCCCACAGCCGCATCGCCCAGTACGAACTGGGCAACGAGACCCCGACGAAGGAGGTCTCCGACGCGTTGGACCGGCTGGTCGGCGCGGAGGGGGAGATGAGCGACCTGTGGGAGCACGTGCAGCGGGAGTCGATCCCGGACTGGGCTCGCAAGTACGTGGAACTGGAGGCGAAGGCCAGCGTCATCCGCAAGTACCAGGCTCACACTGTCCCTGGGCTGCTTCAGACCAAGGGGTATGCGTGGGCCTTGCTCGGCATGGCCCACGCTGACAGAGGCGGCGAGTTGGAGAAGGCGGTACAGGCGCGACTCGTACGGCAGACGATCCTGACGAGGCCTGGACCCCCGGTGCTCTGGGCCATTCTGGACGAGGCGGTCCTGTGCCGCCCGGTCGGCGGGGCGGCCATCATGCGGGACCAACTAGCTCATCTGCTGCGTATCACCGAGGAGCTGAAGCGTGTAACGGTGCAGGTGCTGCCGTTCGAGCGGGGAGAGCACCTGCTGATGGGCGGCTCGGCGACCGTCCTGTCCTTTCCTCGGCGGCCGGATGTGGCGTACTTGGAGGGTTCCCACACCGGAGAGCTTGTCGAGGGGGCGAACTCGGTCGCAGAGTATGCCTTGGCGTTCGAACACCTGGTAGCTCGGGCGTTGCGGCCAGAGGAGTCGGCCGACCTCATCCGTTCCGTAATGGAGGGCCTTTACCGTGACGCACGTGTCGCAGATCGACCTCGACGCCGCCGTGTGGCGCAGGTCCAGCTACAGCAACGCGCAGGGCGGCGATTGCGTCGAGGTCGCTGACGGCTTTCAAGGCGTAGTCCCGGTGCGGGACAGCAAGCGGCCCCGTGGAGCCACGCTGCACTTCTCGTCGCGGGCATGGGGCGCTTTCGTCACCGGCGTGCGAACCCCCTAGTGCGGCGGACATGCCGAAGGGTCCAGGCCGGTGCGACCGGCCTGGACCCCGATGTGCCCGTCAGCTATGGGTGTCGTCCCACTTGAAGTAGGCGTCGCCGATCGGCGAATCCCCGTACGAGCTGGTGTAGAGGGCATCCGGGACGTCACTCGTCCTGAGGAATCCGGTCGAGCCGCCCCCGGACTTCGCGTTGTAGAGGAGCTTCCTGTCCGCGTCGTAGTGCCACCACTGGTGCTTGTTGGTGTCACAGGTGGAGGTCCAGACGGCGTTGACGGGATTCTCGAAGTCGGTCGTCAGGCACTTGCCGGTTTCACGGTTCTTGAGCTGGTGGTAGATACCGTGGCTGCCGCCGATCCAGTCCCACTGCTGCCGCTTCCAGCCCTGGCAGTGCGTGGCGTAGGCCGTATCACCGTCACCGGCGGTGATGCACGTGCTGAACCTGTGGTTCTTGAACGTCCAGTAGCTGGGCGCGGCCTGGGCGGACGTCGGGGTCAGGACAGCTGCGGCGGTGGCGAGTGCGCCGGCGGCGGCGACGGTCGCGAGACGGAACTTCTTCACTACAACCTCTTTCCGTGAGAGCTGAGAGTGAGAGTCGGAGAGCAGCGGTGGGGGTTCTCAAGTCCCGCTGTCGTTCTGCGCATCAGCTTGCCGAGCCGTGACGCCTGAGACGTAGGCGCTCAGAGCACACTCATGTGGCAATGCGTCCACTGGGGACGTGACAGTGGCGCCGGTAGTCGGCCGGCGGTACGCCGTACGCCGCGCGGAAGGCGCGGGTGAAGTCGGTCGCCCGGGCGAAGCCCCAGCGCGCGGCGATGGCCCGGATCGAGGTGGAGCCCTGCGCCGGGTCGGCCAGGTCGAAGCGGGCGCGCTCCAGGCGCAGGCGCCGGATGAACGCGGCCACGGTCGTGCTCTCGTCCTGGAAGAGCCGGTGGAGGTAGCTCGGGGAGAGGCCGTGCGCGGCGGCGACGGCCCGGGGCGTCAACCCCGGGTCGGCGATGCGCTGTTGGATGTACTGGGCGATGCGCAGCAGCAGGGCGGTCCGGCTGTTCGCGGGCAGGAGCGCCCGCTCCCGGCCCGCGGCGCAGCCGAGCAGCGCCGCGACCGGGAGTGCGCGCTCCCGGTCCACCGCGCAGCCGAGCAGCGCGGCGACCATCCCGCTGAGCACCGAGCCGAGGCGCTGCGCGTCGGGCGGCCGGTAGGCGGTCGTCTCCTCGGTGAGGCGCGTGAGGAACCGGGCCAGGAGCGCGCCGACGCCGTCCCGGCTCGGCATGCGGCGCCCGAGCACCGTGTCCGCCTGGTCGCACGGCAGGGGCAGCAGCGCCTTCGGCAGGACGACGCCGACGGCCCTGCAGGCGCCCGTCCGGATCTCGTGCCGCAGCGCGCAGTCGTCGACGTAGAAGTCGCCGACGGACAGCGGCAGTTCGCGTTCGCCGTGCGTGGCGAGTGCCGAGCCCTCCAGGAGGAGCGTCAGGTGGTAGTGCGGTGCGGCGTCCGGCCGTGCGGGCCGGGGTCCCGCGGCGCGGTCCGGCCGCAGGACCGTCGGCCGGAAGGCCGCCGACCACACCTTCATGGCCCCCAGCTCGACGGTCCGCATGGCGCCCTGGACGCCCTCCTGGGCCGTTTCGTACGCACATCTGCCGTGATGGCACAGGGACGTGTCGGCGACGTCCGCTGTCAATTCCCCCATGAAATCCCCCGTATCGTGCCCGTGTGGTCAGCCCGGGCGAGGGGCTCCGTACATTCCCCTGTGTGAACCCGGTGAAGTCGGTGCACGGGGAACGTAGGGGGTGGCGGGGAGCCGGGGGATGAACGGGGGATGGACGGCTTATGCCGGAACGGCGAAGGGTCTCACCCCCCGAGCGGGACCGGCGGGACCGGGAGGCACGGCGGGCCGCCCGAGGAATCCGCCGGTACGCGCCCGGCCCGCCGCCGGTAGTCCCGGGGCGGTACGCCGTAGGCCGTGCGGAAGGCGCGCGTGAAGGCGGAGTGCTCCGCGAAGCCCCAGCGGGCCGCGACGCGGTGGACCGGGAGGTCCCGCAGCCGGGGGTCGGCGAGGTCGCGGCGGGCACGCTCCAGGCGAAGCCTGCGGATCAGCTCGGTGACCGTGGTGTCGCGGAGCTGGAAGAGGCGGTGCAGATAGCGCACGGAGATGTGGTGGGCGGCGGCGACGGTCCCCGGCGAGAGCTCGGGGTCTGCCAGGTGCTCCGCGATGAACGCCTCGATGCGCGGCAGCAGTTCGCGCGGCCCGTCCTGCGCCCGAGCCACGCCACCGCGCGCCCGAGCCGCGCCGTCCCGTGCCGCCCCGTCGTCGTCCGCGTGATGCGCGAGCACCGTCGCCAGCAAATCCAGCGCCACCGAGCTCAGCCGCGAGACGTCGGAGCCGGAGTAGGGGGCCGGCGCGGCGGTGACGTCGGTGAGGAACTGGGTGAGCAGCGCGCCCAGGCCCTCCCGCCCGGGTAACCGTCTCCCCAGCAGGTGGTCGGTCCGTCTGACCGGGGCGGGCAGCAGCGCGCGCGGCGCCCGCGCCTGGATGAGGGCGGGCGTACCGGGTCCGGAGACGAGGACGCGGAACGGCCGCGAGCTGTCGCACAGGGCGAAGTCCCGCCCCGTCAGGGCCGCCTCGCGGTGCGCCTGGGCCACCCGCAGGGCGCCCCGGTGCGGGAACAGCACGGAGCACAGCTCCGGGTCGGCCCGGCGGATCAGCCGCTCGGTGCGCCACACGACGGCGGGCGAGCACGTCAGGTGCACGACGCTGACCGGGCCGAGGTCGAGCACCCGTACGGTGGCCCGGAAGCGCGCCGGGTCCGCGGTGGTGACGCGCATGGGGTGGCTGGTGCCGTCCAGGAAGTCCTCGAAACGGGCCAGCCGCTCCCCGGGCGGGAGGTCGTCACTTCGAAACACTGTTCTGATCATGCAAACCCCTGACCTTCAGTGACTCCGAATGTCCGACGGATGATCGTACGTGTGCGAACCAATGGAACCCGGGGCGCGGGAAATGGCAGGCGGCTCGTTGCCTTACGTTCACCTGGTGGTCGGGCGAGGGTTGGGGAGCGGCGTCGAACGCGTTCTACGTTCGCAGGGTTCTGTCCCTCAGAGAGCCCAGGTGTGCCAGTGAGCAACCACCCACCGAAACTGTCCGTGATCGTCCCCTGCTACAACATCGAGGCGTACGTTCCGGACACTGTGACGAGCCTCGTCCACAACGACCGCGACGACTTCGAGTTCATCTTCGTCGAGGACCGGTCGACCAAGGACAGCACCTACGAGGCGCTGCTGACGCTGACGAAGCGGCTGACGAACAGCAGGGTGGTGCGCCACGAGCGCAACGGCGGCCTCGCCACGGCACGCAACACCGGCATCGACCGGGCGGAGGGCCGCTACCTCACCTTCCTGGACGGCGACGACTGGCTCGCCCCGGGCTACCTCGCCGCCCTCGTGGACCGTGCCGAGCGCCTCGACGTCGACTTCGTCCGCACCGACCACGTGCAGGTCACCGGCACCGCGCGCGAGGTCCACCGGGCCCCGGAAGGGCGCCGGAACAAGCCGCTCGACCCGCGCTCCTCCATCCTGCCCGTCGACGCCACGACCATGGTCGACTACCCGTACGCCTGGGCGGGCGTCTACCACCGCCGGCTGCTCGACCGGGGCCTGCTGCGGTTCCACGACGGACTGCGCACCGCCGAGGACCGCCCCTGGATATGGGAGCTGCACCGCAGGGCGGAGTCCTACGCCGTGGCCAGCCTGCACGGCGTCTTCTACCGGCGCGGCATCGCCAGTTCCCTGACCCAGATCGGCGACGTGCGGCAGCTCGACTTCTTCCGCTCCTTCGACATCGTCCTCAAGGAGCTCGAAGGGGACCCCGAGGTCGGCAGGCTCCGCAAGAAGGCGCTGCGCAACTACTGCGTCGTGATCGCCCACCAGCTCCTCGACCGCAACCGCTTCGAGCGCAGCGTCTACGCCCGGCTGCGCCAGCTCAGCGCCGAGGCGCTGGAGCGGATGTCCACGGCGGAACTCGAGGAAGCCCTCGTCGGCATGGGGGAGAAGCGCGTGCACGCGCTGCGCCGCATACACGGCGGCATGAAGGGAGTCGCAGCATGATCCAGATCTTCTTCGCGGCCACGCAGTACGCCGCGGCCACCGTCACCGCCGCCGTCCGGGCCGGACTCTTCGGCCCGCGCGCCGCCCACCGCCGCGTCCTCGTCGTCAGCAACGTCGCGGCGGTGCCCGAGGTGAGCACCCCCCTGGACCGCATGGCGGGCTTCGAGAAGCTGCGCCCCGAGTTCGACCAGGTGCACTCCTGGAACGAGTTCATCGCGCCGCACCACCCCGCCGGGTGGGCGCCCCGCGCCCAGGACGCCCCGCTGTGGGAGAAGGCGGTGCGCCTCGCCTGGGACCTCGGCGACGAGCCGGTGGAGATCGCCTGCGAGTCCATCCAGGCCAACCCCTCGCGCGCCGCCGCCACGATCTTCGCCGACAGCCCGATCCACGTCTACGCGGACGGCCTGATGAGCTACGGCCCCACGCGCAACCGCATCCCGCACGGCATGAGCACCCGCATCGAACGCGTGCTCCACCTCGACCTGATACCCGGGCTGCGCCCCATGCTCCTGTCCGAGTACGGCGTCGCGCCCGAGCCCGTACCGAACGAGGCGATCGTCGACGTCCTCGCGCAGATCGGCGAGGAGGGGGCCGGCCTGCTCGCCCGGGCCCTGCCCGCCGTGGAGCGGCCCACCGTGGTGCTGCTCGGGCAGTACCTCTCCGCGATCGACCTCATCACCCAGGACGAGGAGGAGGAGCTCCACGTCCGGATGGTGCGCGCCGCCGCCCGCGCGGGGCACACGAGCGTCCTGTTCAAGCCCCACCCCAGCGCGCCGGCGGTGTACAGCAGGGCCCTGGAGACGGCGGCCACGGAACTCGGCGTACGGCTCACCGTCCTGAGCGAACCCGTCCTCGCCGAGACGGTCTTCGCGCGGCTGCGGCCGAAGCTCGTCATCGGCTGCTTCTCCACCGCCCTGATGACGGCCGCCGCCTTCTACGACATCCCCGTCGCCCGCGTGGGCACCGGCCTGCTCCTCGAACGCATCAAGCCGTACGAGAACAGCAACCGGGTACCCCTGACGATCATCGACGCGGCCCTGCCCGACGCGGAGCGCGACGAGGTCGGCACGCACCTGGAACGGGACGCCCTCGCCGCGCGGCTGGCGCCCCTGGTGTCCGCCGTCGGCTACTGCATGCAGTCCCAGAAACACCGCGACCTGCGCGACGAGGTGAGCGCCTGGCTCACGGCGCACCTCGCCGACCACCCGCAGTACTTCAAGAAGCGCCGCCTGACCAGCCTGCGCCTGCCCGGAGGCAGCACCGTCCGCGCCGAGTCGCTGCGCCGGAACCCGGCGGTGCGCCGCGTCGTACGCCGCATAAGGGCCGCCCAGTCCTGAGCCGCGGGCCCCCGCCCGGAAGCGCGGGCCGGGCGGTCCTGAGCCGCGGGACCGCCCGCCCGGAGCACCGGGACGCGGAAACGCGCGTCGCCCCTGGCTCCAGGGGCGACGCGCGCGAGGACCGCCGCCGTCCTACCGCCGCGACAGCGCCCGGGCCCGGCGGGCGACGCGCCGCACGGTCGCGTTGCGCGGGATGAAGGCGAGCCGGGCCGGCACACCCCCGGGCAGGGCGAGCGCGCTCAGGCGGCGGCGCTTGAAGTAGCGCCAGGTGCGCGGGGACAGGCGCGTCGTGAGGAACGCCTCCGCCTCCTGCCGGAGCCCCGGGTAGATCTTGGGCTGCATCGCGTAGCCCACGGTCCGCAGCAGCGCGCTCAGCTCCTCGACCGCTTCGGGGCCGGGCATGCGCCACCCCGTCACCGCGGCCTCGTCGCCGAGGTCGGGCAGGAGCGCGTCCACGATGGTCAGCGGGACCCGGTTGCTGTTCTGGTAGGGCGCGAGCCGCCCCAGCAGGCCGTCGGTGCCGACGCGCGCGACCGGGACGCGGTACAGCCCCGCCGCCGTGAGCAGCGCCGTGGAGAAGCAGCCGACGACGAGCGCGGGCCGCATCCGCCGGAAGGCCACCTCCGCCAGCACGGGACGGTCCAGCACGGTGAGCTGCCCGCCGAGCCGCTCGGCCTCCTCCTCAAGCAGGCGCGACCACCGGGCGGGGGCCACCGGGTGCGGCTTGAACACCAGGCGGCGGTGGCCCAGGGCCACGGCGCCCCGCACCATGCGCAGGTGCAGGTCCTCCTCCTCGGCGTCGGTGAGGATGCCGAGCGCCGAGAGGTACTGCCCGAGCAGCAGCGCGGGCCGGTCCGGGGAGGTCTCCGCCTCGCCCTCGTCCTCCGCCAGCTCGTCCAGGACCTTGCGGAACGCCTCGCCCGGCACCAGCTCCGCGGGCACGCCGAACTCGGTGAGCAGCAGGGGCTTCAGGCCCGGCACCAGATCGAGGTGCAGCAGGCGCCTGATGCGCGTACCCACCAGGGGATTGAGCTTGTCGCGCGTGGGGCCATAGCTTATGAGGCCGTCGGCGTAGACGTCGACGGGCGCGTCGGTGAAGAGCTGGCACACCGCGAGCGACGGGTTGACCTGCACGGACTCGACCGCCAGCTGGATCCGGTCGTCGCCGAGGCCCCACAGCAGCCGCAGGTGGCGCTCCCACAGGGGGATGTCGTTGCCCCGGGGGCTCCAGCCGCCGGGGTGGAACGGCGCGATGGTGTCGTTCCACGAGAGCACCCCGTCGAAGCGCTCGCGGATCCGGGAGAACCCCGGCATCGCGTCCACGGAGGGGGTGACCTCCGGGTTGACCGCGTTGTTCGTGACGAGCAGCAGACGGCGGTCCGCCGGCTCGAAGAGGCCCGCGTCCAGGGCGGCGGCCAGGGTCGCGGCCCCGTACAGGGTGGACGCGCAGAAGATCTGGGTCGTGCGGGGCATCAGGCGACCGCCACCCGGGGGGAGACCGGCCTGCGCCGCAGCCGCCGGAGCTGGTTCGCCCGCTGCGTGTCCATCGAGTCGAGCACGTCCGCGAGCACGTCCTGCGGCATTCTCCGCAGGGCGGCGGAACTCAGTGAGCGCAATTGTCGGGCCACGGCGGGTTCGAACCTCTCGATCGCTCCGAGATGATGAGCCATGATCGCGCAGTACGTGCGCACTGCTTTCGGCAGCAGCTTATCCGCCTCGGCATCCTGTGCCGTTTCCTCGATTACCTGATCGAAAGCGCGAAGGAAATCGAGCTGCCGTACGTCTCCGATCTGCGTCAGCGAGGACGCGACCCCGCGCCGGTAGAACACCCCCAACAGGCTGACCGCCGCGAAGGATTCCGCCTCCCGGTGCAGGCGCCAGATCCACGGCCGGTCCTCGGCGGTGCGCAGGCCGTGCGTGAAGTGCAGCAGGCCGCGGTCCAGGAGCCGGCGGTGGTAGATCCCCGCCCAGGCGAACGCGTAGTCCACGGAGGTGGACCGGTCCGCGGGCAGTATGACGTCGCGCGGGCTCAGGACGGTGGCGCGCGGCCCGACCGGGACGCGGTGCACGGTACGGGCGCGCGCCGTGCACTGCACATGGTCGGTGCGCAGGAAGTCGCACCCCAACTCCTCGATGGCGGCGACCAGTTGCGCGTAGTACCCGGCCGCGAGCCAGTCGTCGCCGTCGAGGAAGGTGACGTACTCGCCGCGGGCCGCGTCCAGGCCCGTGTTGCGGGCGGTGGCCAGGCCCCCGTTCTGCTCGTGTCTGAGGTGCACGGCACCCGGGAGGTCGCCGGCGGCCCGCTCCAGGACGTCCGGCGTCTCGTCCGTCGAGCAGTCGTCGACGAGAATGAATTCGAAGTCGTCCCGCGCGTTCGCACGCAGTGACTTCAAGGTGTCGGGCGCGTATTGCTGCACGTTGTAGAACGGCACGATGACGGAGAGCTTAACCACGTGCGAGACGTTAGGTGTCGGCCCGGCATTCGTCCTGTCCCGCGGTGGGATGTCAGGTGAACGAAGCGTGGCGGAACGGTTAACCGACCTGCTCGTCACTCTTTTGCCGCACCGCTTCGCCATTCGTCGGCACGCTGTTAACCGTTTGTTGCGCCCGAGTTGGGCCGCCCATCGACATGCCTTCCTAGCGTCGACGACGTGCCAGTAAGCAACAAGACGACGCGGGTCGCCGTGCTCGCGGACTCCGACACCCGGTGGAAGTGGGGCGCGCTCACCGCGCGGCGCCTCGCCGGAGCCGAGGGCGAGGACGGCGGCGCGGCCGGGGACGGGCCCGCGGACGTCCGCCTCGACGGATACCTGCTGCGCGGCCGGGCCACGCCCACGCCCCGCCAGCTCGACGAGGTGGGCGTGCGCGCGGACAGCCTGCGCGAGGTCACCGCGATCGAGTTCCTGAAGGAGATGGAGCGCGACCGGGCGGCGTACGACGTCCTCGTCCTCGCCCTCGTCGGCGGCGGCGTCCAGGCCGTCCTGCACGGCCTCGCCCACGCCTGGGGCGGCGCGGGACACCGCCCCGTCGTCGTCACCGGCTACGTCGGCGTCGTCTACGAGAAGCTCGCCGACGGCCTGCTCCTGCGGCACGGCGCGGACGTCGTCCTCGCCAACTCCCGCCAGGACGCGGAGCGGTTCCGCGCCGTGTACGAGGGCGTGGGCGCCGACGCGTCGAGCGTCACGGAGGCCGCGCTGCCCTTCCTCGGCGGCGCCCCGTACGCCCCCCGCGACCCCTACACGGTCGTCTTCGCCGCGCAGCCCTCCGTACCGGACAAGCGCGCCGAGCGGACCTACCTCCTGGAGCGCCTCGTCCGGCACGCGCGGCGCCACCCCGAGCGCGAGGTCCTGCTCAAGCTGCGCAGCAAGCCCGGCGAGCACACCACGCACATCGAGGAACTCCCGTACCAGAAGCTGGTCAAGGGCATGGACGCCCCGCCCAACCTCCGCCTCGTCTACGGGCACATGGGCGAGGTCCTCGACCGCACCGACCTGCTGGTCACGGTCAGCTCCACCGCCGCGCTCGAAGCGCTGCACCGGCGCATCCCGACGGCCATCCTGACCGACTTCGGCGTCCGCGAGGTCCACGGCAACCACCACTTCATCGGCTCCGGCTGCCTCGCCTCCTGGGACCAGCTCGACGCCGGGTACAGCCCGGAGCCCGACCCGGCCTGGGTCGCCCGCCAGGGCGTCTGCGCCGACGGCGGCTACGCCACGGCCTTCGACGCGGCCCGCGACCGCGTCGCCGCCCTGACCGGGCGCGCCGCCGCGGGCGGCCTGCCGCCCCTGGCGCCGTACTACACGCGCACCACCGCGCCCGGCTACCTGCCCGGCATACTCGCCCGCCACCACCTCGGCCCCGACGGCGCGCCCCTGCCGGGCGCCCCCGCCGCCGACCGCGAGCCGGGCCCGGTCCGCCAGGCCGTCCGCAGCGCGGCCCGCGGCGCCTACCGGCACGGCGTGCAGCGCGTCGCCCCGGTGATCCGGCGGATGGGGGAGCTGTGACGCCGCGGATCCCGGCCCAGGGCGCCGACCCGGCCCCCCCGCGCCCCCCGCCCAGCACCCCACCAGGCACCCCCGAAGGAGCCGCCATGCCCGACCCCCGCCCGGAGGCCGCCCCGGCGCGCCGCGTCCTCGCCGTCATCCCCGCGCGCGGCGGTTCCAAAGGGGTGCCCGCGAAGAACCTCGCCCCGGTCGGCGGCGTCCCGCTGGTGGCCCGCGCGGTCCGCGCCTGCACCGCGTCCCCCCTGGTCACCGATGTCGTGGTGTCCACCGACGACACCGTGATCGCGGAGACCGCGCGCGCCGCGGGCGCCGAGGTGGTCCTGCGCCCCGCCGCCATCGCGGGCGACACGGCCACCAGCGAGGCGGCCGTCCTGCACGCGATGGACGCGTGGGAGGCGCTGCACGGCGCGACGGTGGACGTGGTCCTCCTGGTGCAGTGCACGAGCCCCTTCATCACCCGCGAGGACGTCGACGGCATCGTCGAGGCCGTCGTCACCGGCGGCGCGGACACCGCCCACACCGTCGCCCCCTTCCACGGCTTCGTCTGGCGCGACGCCGGCGACGAGCCGCCCGCCATCGAGGGCGAGCGCACCACCGAGGAGGGCGGCACCACCAGGACCGTCACCGGTACCGCCACCTCCGGCGGCTACGGCGTCAACCACGACAAGTCCTTCCGCCCCCGCCGCCAGGACCGCCCCCAGGACCTCCTGGAGACCGGCGCGGCCTACGCGATGCGCGCCACCGGCTTCCGCGAGCACAAGCACCGCTTCTTCGGGCACACCGAGCTGGTCCGCACCGACCCGGCGCGCGTCCTGGAGATCGACGACCCGCACGACCTCGCCCGCGCCCGCGCCCTCGCCCCGCTCTTCGACGCGGTGCGCTCCGGCGACGAGGCCGCCCTTCCGACCCGCGACGACATCGACGCGGTCGTACTCGACTTCGACGGCACCCAGACCGACGACAGGGTGCTGATCGACTCCGACGGACGGGAGTTCGTCACCGTGCACCGCGGTGACGGCCTCGGCATCGCCGCCCTGCGCAGGTCGGGCCTCGCGATGCTGATCCTGTCCACGGAGGAGAACCCGGTCGTCGCCGCCCGGGCCCGGAAGCTGAAGCTCCCGGTCCTGCACGGCGTCGACCGCAAAGACCTCGCACTGAAGCAGTGGTGCGAGGAGCAGGGCATCGCTCCCGAGCGCGTGCTCTACGTCGGCAACGACGTCAATGACCTCCCGTGCTTCGGCCTCGTCGGCTGGCCCGTGGCGGTCGCGAGCGCCCACGACGTCGTGCGCGGCGCCGCACGCGCGGTCACCACCCTCCCCGGCGGTGACGGCGCGATCCGAGAGATCGCCGCCTGGATCCTCGGCCCCTCCCTCAACAGTTAAGGAAAGTTCCTGCCATGAGCACTACGGCCTCCGACCACCGCCTGCGCACCCTCGGTTCGAAGACCGCCGGTCCCGGTCACCCCGTCTACATCACCGGCGAGATCGGCATCAACCACAACGGCGACCTGGAGAACGCCTTCGCGCTCATCGACGCGGCCGCGGACGCGGGCTGCGACGCGGTGAAGTTCCAGAAGCGCACGCCCGAGATCTGCACCCCGCGCGACCAGTGGGACATCGAGCGCGACACCCCCTGGGGCCGGATGACGTACATCGACTACCGCCACCGCGTGGAGTTCGGCGAGTCCGAGTACCAGGCCATCAGCGAGCACTGCGCCAAGCGCGGCATCGACTGGTTCGCGTCCCCGTGGGACACCGAGGCGGTGGCGTTCCTGGAGAAGTTCGACGTCCCGGCCCACAAGGTGGCCTCCGCGTCGCTCACGGACGACGAGCTGCTGCGCGCCCTGCGCGCCACCGGCCGTACGATCATCCTCTCCACCGGCATGTCCACGCCGAAGCAGATCCGCCACGCGGTCGAGGTCCTGGGCAGCGACAACATCCTGCTCTGCCACGCCACGTCCACGTACCCGGCCAAGGCCGAGGAGCTGAACCTCCGCGTCATCAACACCCTCCAGGCCGAGTACCCGAACGTCCCGATCGGCTACTCCGGCCACGAGACGGGCCTGCAGACCACCCTCGCGGCCGTCGCCCTCGGCGCTACCTTCGTCGAGCGCCACATCACCCTGGACCGCGCCATGTGGGGCTCCGACCAGGCCGCGTCCGTCGAGCCGCAGGGCCTGCAGCGCCTGGTCCGCGACATCCGCACCATCGAGGCGTCCCTCGGCGACGGCGTCAAGAAGGTGTACGAGTCCGAGCTCGGCCCGATGAAGAAGCTCCGCCGGGTGGCGGGCGTCGGCGCCGAGGCCGAGTCGGCCGACCGCGAGCCCGTCTCCGTCTGACCGTCCCCCCCACCCCCTGCCGGCGGGCCGCGCCAGCCCGCGCCCCGCCGGCCCTCGGCGCCCCCGGGGGCGCACCGGTGCCGCTCCCGCGCCGCGCGTTCCCGGGTGGCTGTGCCGGGGGTGCCGAGGGGCGGGCGGGGCGGGGGGCGGCCCCCGGGGGGGGGGCCCCGGGCCCCCCCCCGCCCGCGGGGGGCCGGGGGGCCCACCCCCCCCCCCCCCCCCCCCCGCGGGCTGCCGGGGGGGCCCCACCCCCC
>NZ_JASCXL010000122.1:0-28975 GCF_030010595.1 Streptomyces sp. CC224B
CGATGCGCCTCGGACAACATCGCATACGTCTTACCCACACCCGGTGCCGCACCGAGATAGATCCGAAGCTTGCCGCGAGCCATGGCCTCATTGTCTTCCTGGAACTGCTGTGTACGCAGCGTCGACCTTACGGCCAACAATTCCGGCAAAGCGGGTGGGGTGGTCGTTTCCGCAGCTCCTTGACACAACCCTGATGCGGTGGGGTGTGCGGGCGTACGGGGGTGCCCGTGGGGCGCGGGTGGCGGGGCCCGGGTGGTCCGGGCCCCGCCGGCCGTGGCCCGGCGTCCTGGAGGGACGGGCGGGTCAGCCCTTGGCGGCGACCAGGTGCTTCAGGGCGATGTTGAGCTTCAGGACGTTCACCCGGGGCTCCCCCAGGAAGCCGAGCACGCGGCCGTCGGTGTGGTCGTCGACGAGCTTGCGTACGTCCTTGACGTCCAGCCGGTTCCGCTCGGCGACCCGGTGCGCCTGGAGGTCGGCGTACGCGGGCGAGATGTGCGGGTCGAGGCCCGAGCCGGAGGACGTGACGGCGTCGGCCGGGACGTCGGCGGGCCGGACCGGGTGGCGGGCCGTCGAGTTGTCCTTGACGACGGCGTCCTTGGCCGCCTTGACCTGCGCGCACAGGCCTTCGGTGGCCTGGGGGTCGCAGACCTGCCGGCCGTTCTTGTCCTTCATGGACCCGGAGTCGCCCGCGAGGTTCGTCGCGCCGGACAGGAGCAGCTTGTACCGGGTGTTGACGCTGTTCGTGCCGAGTCCGTTGGACGGGCGGGGCTGGAACCACCTGAGGTCCGGGGCCGGGGTCTCCTGGCCCTTCTTCAGGGGCAGGTCGTAGCGCTGGCCGATGAGCTCGGAGCCGACGACCCGGCCGCCGTCCTCGATCTCGGAGCCGTTGGCCTTGTCGTGGAAGAGGGCCTGGGCGACGCCGGTGACGGCCAGCGGGTAGAGCACGCCGCACACGAGGGTCAGGACGAGCACGGCGCGCAGGCCGGCGCCGAGGAGCCGGGTGGTGTTTGCCACGGTGTTGTTCATGCCGAGTCACCCAATGCCGGGGATGAGGGAGATGAGCAGGTCGATGAGTTTGATGCCGACGAACGGCGCCACGAGTCCGCCGAGGCCGTAGAGGCCGAGGTTGCGCCGGAGCATGCGGTCCGCGCTCATCGGGCGGTAGCGCACGCCCTTCAGGGCCAGCGGCACCAGGGCCACGATGATCAGCGCGTTGAAGATCACGGCCGACAGGATCGCGGACTTGGGGCTGGACAGGTCCATGATGTTGAGCTTGTCCAGGCCCGGGTACACCACGGCGAACATGGCCGGGATGATCGCGAAGTACTTCGCCACGTCGTTGGCGATCGAGAACGTGGTCAGGGCGCCACGGGTGATCAACAGTTGCTTGCCGATCTCGACGATCTCGATCAACTTGGTCGGGTTGGAGTCGAGGTCCACCATGTTCCCGGCCTCCTTGGCGGCCGAGGTGCCGGTGTTCATGGCCACGCCGACATCGGCCTGGGCGAGCGCCGGGGCGTCGTTGGTGCCGTCGCCCGTCATCGCCACGAGCTTGCCGCCCGCCTGTTCGCGCTTGATCAGCGCCATCTTGTCCTCGGGGGTGGCCTCCGCGAGGAAGTCGTCCACGCCCGCCTCGTCGGCGATGGCCTTGGCCGTCAGCGGGTTGTCGCCCGTGATCATGACGGTCTTGATGCCCATGCGGCGCAGCTCGTCGAACCGCTCCCGCATGCCTTCCTTGACGACGTCCTTGAGGTGGATGACGCCGAGGACGCGGGCGCCGTCGGCGTCCTCGACCGCCACGAGCAGCGGCGTGCCGCCCGCCTGCGCGATCGTGTCGGTGAGCTGCTGCGCCTCGGCCGTGACCGTGCCGCCGCGCTCCTTCACCCAGGTCAGTACCGAGCCGGTCGCGCCCTTGCGGACCTTGCGCCCGTCGACGTCCACGCCGGACATCCGCGTCTGGGCGGTGAAGGCGATCCACTCGGCGCCGGTCAGCTCGCCCTGGTGCCGCTCGCGCAGGCCGTACTTCTCCTTGGCGAGGACGACGATCGAGCGGCCCTCGGGCGTCTCGTCGGCCAGCGAGGAGAGCTGGGCGGCGTCGGCGACCTCGGCCTCGGTGGTGCCGCGCACGGGGACGAACTCCGCGGCCTGGCGGTTGCCGAGCGTGATGGTGCCGGTCTTGTCGAGCAGCAGCGTGGAGACGTCACCCGCGGCCTCGACGGCCCGGCCGGACATGGCGAGGACGTTGCGCTGGACCAGCCGGTCCATGCCCGCGATGCCGATGGCGGAGAGCAGGGCGCCGATGGTCGTCGGGATGAGGCAGACCAGGAGCGCGCAGAGCACGATCATGGACTGCTCGGCCCCGGCGTACACCGCGAACGGCTGGAGCGTGACGACCGCGAGCAGGAAGACCACGGTCAGCGAGGCGAGCAGGATGTTGAGCGCGATCTCGTTGGGCGTCTTCTGCCGGGCGGCGCCCTCGACCAGGTTGATCATCCGGTCGATGAAGGTCTCGCCGGGCTTCGTCGTGATCTTGATGACGACGCGGTCGGAGAGGACCTTCGTGCCGCCGGTGACCGCGGACCGGTCGCCGCCGGACTCGCGGATGACGGGCGCCGACTCGCCGGTGATCGCCGACTCGTCGACGCTGGCCACGCCCTCCACGACGTCGCCGTCGCCCGGGATGACGTCACCGGCCTCGCAGACGACCAGGTCGCCGACGCGCAGCTCGGTGCCGGGCACCCGCTCCTCCGCCCCGCCGTCGGCGGACAGGCGGCGCGCGACCGTGTCGGTCTTGGCCTTGCGCAGGGTGTCGGCCTGGGCCTTGCCGCGGCCCTCGGCCACCGCCTCCGCGAGGTTGGCGAAGAGCGTGGTCAGCCACAGCCACGCGGCGATCGCCCAGCCGAACCAGTCGCCCGGGTCCTTGACCGCGAGCAGCGTGGTGAGGACGGAGCCGACGAGCACCACGAACATCACGGGCGACTTGACCATCACCCGCGGGTCGAGCTTCCTGACGGCGTCCGGGGCGGACCTCAGGAGCTGCGCCGGGTCGAAGAGGCCTTGGCCGACCTTGCCGTCGTCCGGCCTGTGGCCGGTCGGCACGTCCTGGTGCGGCGCGCGCGTCGGGGTAGCGGTGGTCATGGAGCCGCGCTCCTCTTGCTTGCTGGTTTCGGTGGTCATGACGCGAGGCCCTCGGCGAGCGGCCCGAGCGCGAGCGCCGGGAAGTACGTCAGACCGGTGATGATCGTGATGGTGCCGACGAGCAGGCCCGTGAACAGGGGCTTCTCCGTGCGCAGGGTGCCGGCCGTCTTCGGCACGGGCTGCTGCCCGGCGAGCGAACCGGCGAGCGCGAGGACGAACACCATCGGCAGGAACCGGCCGAGCAGCATCGCGAGGCCGATGGTGGTGTTGAACCACTGCGTGTCCGCGGCGAGGCCGGCGAAGGCCGAGCCGTTGTTGTTGGCGCCGGAGGTGAAGGCGTACAGGATCTCCGAGAACCCGTGCGCACCGCCGTTGAGCAGCGAGTTCTTCGGCGTGTCCAGGGCCATGGAGGCACCGGTGAAGCCGAGCACGAGCGCGGGCGTGACGAGGATGTAGCAGGCCGCGAGCTTGATCTCACGGGTGCCGATCTTCTTGCCCAGGTACTCGGGCGTACGGCCGACCATCAGGCCCGCGATGAACACCGCGATGATCGCCATGATCAGCATGCCGTAGAGGCCGGAGCCGACGCCGCCGGGCGCGATCTCGCCGAGCTGCATGCCCAGCATCGTGATCCCGCCGCCGAAGCCGGTGTACGAGGAGTGGAAGGAGTTCACGGCGCCGGTGGAGGTGAGCGTGGTGCTCGTGGCGAAGAGCGACGAGCCCGCGATGCCGAAGCGGGTCTCCTTGCCCTCCGTCGCACCGCCCGCGAGGTCGAAGGCCGGGCCGCCGTGGTGGAACTCGGTCCACATCATCAGCGCGGTGAAGCCCAGCCAGATCGCCGCCATCGTGGCGAGGATCGCGTAGCCCTGCCGGATCGAGCCGACCATCGTGCCGAAGGTCCGGGTCAGGGCGAACGGGATGACCAGGATCAGGAAGATCTCGAAGAGGTTGGAGACCGGGTTCGGGTTCTCGAAGGGGTGGGCCGAGTTGGCGTTGAAGTAGCCGCCGCCGTTCGTGCCCAGCTCCTTGATGACCTCCTGGGAGGCGACCGCGCCGCCGTTCCACTGCTGCTCGCCGCCCAGGAACTGGCCGACCCCGTGGATGCCGGAGAAGTTCTGGATGACGCCGCAGGCGACCAGGACGAGCGCGCCGACCACGGAGAGCGGCAGCAGGATGCGGACGACACCGCGCACCAGGTCGGCCCAGAAGTTGCCGAGGTCGCCCGTGCGGGTGCGCGCGAAGCCGCGTACCAGGGCCACGGCGACGGCGATGCCGACGGCCGCGGAGACGAAGTTCTGCACGGCGAGGCCGGCGGTCTGCACGACGTGGCCCATGGCCTGCTCGCCGGAGTACGACTGCCAGTTGGTGTTGGCGACGAAGGACGCGGCGGTGTTGAAGGCCTGGTCCGGGTCGATCGACCGGAAGCCGAGCGAGCCGGGCAGCGAGCCCTGGAGCCGCTGGAGCAGGTAGAGGAAGAGCATGCTGGCCGCGGAGAAGGCGAGCACACCGCGGAGGTAGGCGGGCCAGCGCATCGCGGCGCCGGGGTCGGCGCCGATGCCCTTGTAGATCCACTTCTCGACGCGCAGGTGCTTGTCGGAGGAGTAGACGCCGGCCATGTAGTCGCCGAGCGGGCGGTGGGCGAGGCCGAGCGCGACGACGAGGGCGAGGAGCTGGAGCACGCCAGCGAGGACGGGACTCATGGGGCCGCTCAGAACCTCTCCGGGAACACGAGGGCGAGGACGAGATAGCCCAGCAGGGCGACGGCCACGAGGAGACCGACGACGTTCTCTGCGCTCACAGCTTCGCCACCCCCTTGGCGACGAGGGCCACCAGGGCGAAGACCGCGACCGTGGTGACGACGAAGGCCAGATCGGCCATCGTGTGCTCCTAGATGAGATACGGAAGTGCTGACCTCACGAGGAAACAGCGCCGATGGCGGAATTCGATCGCCGTTGACGTCTCCCTTACGGCCACTGACGCCGCGTTGACGGGTCTCTTACGGACGCCGTGCGGTCGCCTCGGGCGGCGGGCGAGGGGGGGCGAAGGAGGGGTGGGCGAGGGGCGGCGAAGGAGGGGTGGGCGACATGCCGAAGGGCCGCACCACCTGCTGTGATGCGGCCCTTCGGCCTTGCCTTCTCGCCTGCGTGCCTGCCCGGTTCCCGTCGTCGGCGGGTGCGGGGCCGTTGTGGCTGCTCGCGCCGTTCCCCGCGCCCCTGGCGGGGCGCGCCCACCAGTGTCAGCGGACCTCGGTGATCTCCGGGCCCCGGGCGAGCTGGCCCATGCCCCCGGAGAAGCGGGACGTCTCCTGGTCCTCCTGCTGGACGCCCTCGGCGACCATCTGCGCGTCGTCCGGCAGCTTGAGGACGATCGGGTCGCGCGGGGCCATCGGGCCCTCGCCGCGGACGACGACCGTGTCCCGGAAGATCTGCTCCAGGAGCCCCGCGGCCTGGGGCTGCACCGCGCCCTGGCCGGAGATCACTCCGCGCAGGAACCAGCGCGGGCCGTCCACACCCACGAACCGGACCACCTGGAAGCCGCCCGTGCCGTCCGGCAGCTGCACCGGCACCTGGGCGCGCAGCTCCCAGCCGAGCGGCCCCTCGACCTCGTCGATGACCCCGCCCTGCTGCGTGATGCCGGACGCGATCTCCTCGCGCACCTCGCCCCAGATGCCCTCCCGCTTGGGCGCGGCGAAGGCCTGGAGCTGGATGGCGCTGTCCTGGAGCACGACGGTGGCCGCGACGATCGCGTCGCCCGCGACCTCCACGCGCAGCTCCATGCCCTCGACGCCGGGCACGAACAGACCGCCGAGGTCCACCCGCCCCTCGCCGGGGTCACGGACCTCGGCGACGTCCCAGGGCCCGTCGGGACGCGGCTCGGGCTCCAGGCGCACGCGCCGGGACGTGCCGTCCTGCGCGCCCTCGGCGCCGTCCGTGATGTCCGTGCTGTCAGTGCTGTCGACGACCTGCTCGGCCTCGCCCGCCGCGTCCGCGGCGGCACCACTCTTCTTGCGACGTCCGAACACGTCACTGTCCTTCCCGGTCGGATACGACCGACGCGTATCGATTCCCACCCGTTTGATGACCCGAGCTGGCGTCCACGGCGGCGTGACCGCCGGTGGAACCGAATCCCCCCTCGGCCCGCGCCGAGCCGGGAAGCTCCGCCACCTCCTGGAAGCGCACCTTCTCGACCTGCTGGACGACCAGTTGGGCAATCCGGTCGAAGCGCTCGAACCGCACACTGTCGCGCGGGTCGAGATTCACCACGATCACCTTGATCTCCCCACGGTACCCGGCATCAATCGTCCCCGGGGCATTCACCATGGCGACACCGCAGCGGGCGGCGAGGCCGGACCGGGGGTGCACGAAGGCCGCGTACCCCTCGGGCAGGGCGATGGAAACCCCGGTCGGCAGGACCGCCCGTTCACCGGGCGCGAGTTCGCACGGCTCCGTGGTGCGCAGATCGGCTCCGGCGTCGCCGGGCATCGCGTACGCCGGGAGCGGTACGTCGGGGTCGACGCGCCGGATCAGCACGTCCAGGGGGGCACGGTCGGTCACGGGTTCACCTCGAAGGCGCGGGCGCGCCGAATCTGGTCCGGGTCGTTCATGGCCGCCTGGATCTCCCGGGGTCGGCCGTTGTCGATGAAGTGGTCCACCTTCACCTCGACGAAGAGGGCGTCGGCGCGCACGGCGACGGGTCCCTCGGGGCCGCCGATCCGCCCGGTGGCCGTCGAGTAGATCTTCCGTCCGGCGACCGCGGTGACCTCGGCCTCCAGGAAGAGCACCGTGCCGACCGGCACCGGCCGGACGAAGTCGGTCTCCAGGCGCCCGGTCACGGCGATCACCCGCAGCAGCCAGTTCAGCGAGCCGAGCGTCTCGTCGAGCGCGGTCGCGAGCACACCGCCGTGGGCGAGGCCCGGGGCACCCTGGTGCGCCTCGCGGACCGTGAACTCGGCGGTGACGGCGACACCTTCGCCGGCCCGGGCGGCGAGGTGCAGGCCGTGGGCCTGTCCGCCGCCGCAGCCGAAGCAGTGCTCGTAGTGCGCGCCGATCAGCTCCCCGGGCGCGGGCGCGTCGGGGTGCCGCACGGGGGGTATGGCGTCGGCCGGGGGCGTCAGAGCCGCAGTGGTACCACTCACAGGCGCAGACCTTACCTCCGCGTCAGCGGCCGTCGCGCACCGTGCCAAGCTTGGCTTCATGCAGCCTTACGAAGAACGCCTCACCGCACCCCGTTCATGGTGGCTCGTCTCGGCCCTCGTCGGTATCGCGACGGGCCTGACGGCGCTCCCGTTCGGCACGCTGCCGTTCCTGGGCGGCCTGGTCGGCGGCACGGCGCTGGCGGCGGTGCTGACCAGCGCGTACGGCTCGGTGCGGATCCGGGTCGTGGCGGGCTTCCTGGTGGCGGGCGACGCGAAGATCCCGGTGTCGGCCCTCGGTACGCCGGAGCTCCTGGACGCGGCCGAGGCCCGCGCCTGGCGGACCCACAAGGCGGACCCGCGCGCGTTCATGGTGCTGCGCAGCTACATCCCGACGGCCCTGCGCGTCGAGGTCACCGACCCCGAGGACCCGACGCCGTACGTGTACCTGTCGACGCGGAACCCGGAGGCCCTGGCCGGGGCCCTGGAGGCGGTGCGGGCGGCGTAGGGGCGGAGGGAGCCGGAGGGGGAGGTCCCGGCTCCACCGGGCGAGTAACTCAGCTCCCGAGCTCCTTGCGGCGGGCCTCCGCGGACCCGGGCAGGGGCGGCAGCTCGGGCAGCGCCTCCCAGGGCACCTGGGCCCGGCGCAGGTCGGCGCGGACGCGCTCCGCGAGCTTCTTGGTGTCCCGCCGGTTCATGAAGGCGCCGACGGCCGCACCCACCATGAAGGGCATCAGGTTCGGCAGGTTCCGCACCATGCGCTTCATGATCTGCTGGCGCAGCTCGCGCTTCATCTGCCCGCCGAGGGCGGCGTTGACCGAGGCCGGCTTGGCGACGTCGATCCCGCGTTCCTCGGTCCACGAGCGCAGGTACGCGGCGCTGCGCTCCTTGAGGGTGCCGGGCGGTCTGCGGCCGTACACCTCGTGCAGCTCCGCGACGAGCTTCAGCTCGATCGCGGCGACGCCGGTGATCTCGGCGGCGAGCTCCGCGGGCATCGCCGGCGGGACCGGCAGCATGGCGGCGGCGCCGACGCCGGCGCCGACCGTGGAGGTCGCGTTGGCCGCGCCCGCGATGAGCTTGTCCGCGAGCTGCTCGGGGCCGAGGCCCGGGAACTGCTTGCGGAGGGTGGCCAGGTCCCGGACCGGGACCCGGGGGGCGTTCTCGATGATCCGGTCGGCGAGGTAGCCGATGCCGGCCCTGGCGCTGCGGCCGCCGCGGCGTACGCCCTTGCGCAGGCCGTTCGCGACGGCGGTGAAACGCTTGCCCTTGGTCAGGGGGCCCTCGCCCTCCGCCGCCTCGACGGCCTCCGCGGCGTCGACGGCCGCCCGCGGCGACGTGTCCACCGCCGTCTCGTGCAGCAGCGCGGGGACGGCCGCGTAGGCCGCCTCAGCGCCGCCCTGCGCCCCGGCGGGACCCGAGGGGGCGGTGGTGCCCTCCGGGTCCGCGCCCGTCGCTCCGGCAGGCCCGAGCGAGGCCTGCGGGCCCCGCTCGCCGTCCGTCGCGCCCTCGGGCACGGCTGCGTCCGCCTCGTGGTCGCCGAAGCGGTTCTTCCCGTGCGGGGTCGAGCCAGTCACGGCCGACCTCGCTCAGTCGCAGTCGCGGCAGATCGGCTGGCCGTTCTTCTCCCGGGCCAGCTGGCTGCGGTGGTGCACCAGGAAGCAGCTCATGCACGTGAACTCGTCCTGCTGCTTGGGGAGCACGCGGACCGCGAGCTCCTCGTTGGACAGGTCGGCGCCGGGCAGCTCGAGGCCTTCGGCGGCCTCGAACTCGTCGACGTCGACGGCCGAGGCGGACTTGTCGTTCCGCCGGGCCTTCAGTTCTTCAAGACTGTCCGAGTCGACGTCGTCGTCGGTCTTGCGTGGGGTGTCGTAGTCCGTTGCCATGTCGCTCTCCCCCTCTGGGTGTCTGCGGTGTCTCAGCGCACGTAACGCGTGAGAGGCCGGACTTGTGCCCGACCTGAGGCGGAGATTTTGCCTCACATCAAGGTCTGTTACTCAATCGACACCCAACCGCACCCCTGAAGAGGTGATCGGTTTGGATGGCGATCGGGACCGTACACGGTCCGAATGTCGCACTTCACGGGCGCCACCCCGTGTACTTCCCGTGATCAAGACCCCCGAAAACCCGGATTTTCCCGGCTTTCCGACGACTTTCGCGGTCACGGAGAGTAGATGGCCGAAAAATCGCCCCTGTGATCGATCACACACGGAATTGGCAGGATCGGGTCCTGAAAATTCCGCTTAAAGCGAACATCCGGCGTGTCCGGCGGCAGCATCTCAGATCGGCAGGGTCACCCGCATCACGAGCCCACCCCCCTCACGAGGCTCCGCGATGATACGGCCCCCGTGGGCACGCGCCACCGACCGGGCGATGGACAGGCCGAGACCCACCCCCTTGTCGCTGCCGGTGCGCTCCGTGCGGAGCCTGCGGAAGGGCTCGAAGAGGTTGTCGATCTCGTACGCGGGCACCACGGGCCCGGTGTTCGTGACCACAAGGACGGCCTGGCCGTGCTGGGCCTCGGTGGTGACCTCCACCCAGCCCGCCTCCTTGACGTTGTACCGGACGGCGTTCTGCACGAGGTTCAGCGCGATGCGCTCCAGGAGGACGCCGTTGCCCTGCACGATGGCGAGGGCGCGCTCGCCGCGGATTTCGACGCCCTTCTCCTCGGCCTCGGCCCGCGACTGGTCGACGGCGCGGTCGGCGACCTCGGCGAGGTCCACCGGCTTGCGCTCGACGATCTGGTTGTCGCTGCGGGCGAGCAGCAGCAGGCCCTCCACGAGCTGCTCGCTGCGCTCGTTGGTGGCCAGCAGCGTCTTGCCGAGCTGCTGGAGCTCGGGGGGCGCGCCCGGGTCGGAGAGGTGCACCTCCAGGAGCGTGCGGTTGATCGCCAGCGGGGTGCGCAGCTCGTGCGAGGCGTTCCCGACGAAGCGCTGCTGGGCGGTGAAGGCACGCTCCAGGCGGTCCAGCATCTCGTCGAAGGTGTCGGAGAGCTCCTTCAACTCGTCGTCGGGTCCGTCCAGTTCGATACGGCGCTTGAGGTCCGTGCCCGCCACCCGGCGCGCGGTACGGGTGATGCGGCCGAGCGGCGACAGGACGCGGCCCGCCATCGCGTACCCGAAGGCGAAGGCGATCACGGCGAGGCCGAGCAGGGCGAGCAGCGAGCGGCTCAGGAGGTTGTCCAGGGCGTGCTCGCGCTGTTCGTTCACGCACGTGTTCATCGCCGCGTTGAACTCCTCCGGGGAGGCGCGGCTCGGCAGGTCGCAGACCTTGCTCTCCACCCGGCCCGAGACGATCTTGAAGGGCAGGTCGCTGCCCACGTTCAGCGCCTGCGCGGCGAGCAGGTAGATGATCGAGAGCAGCAGGATGCCCGCGATCAGGAACATGCCGCCGTACAGGAGCGTGAGCCTTATGCGGATGGTGGGGCGCAGCCACGGGAAGGGGGGTTCGACCTTCCTGGGGTCCCACGTCGGCTTGGGGGGCGCCGCGGGTGGCGCCGGTGTCGTGGCCACGGGAGATCAGATCCGGTAGCCCGAGCCGGGCACCGTGACGATGACGGCGGGCTCGCCGAGCTTGCGGCGCAGGGTCATGACGGTCACCCGGACGACGTTCGTGAACGGGTCCGTGTTCTCGTCCCAGGCCTTCTCCAGGAGCTGCTCGGCGGAGACCACGGCGCCCTCGCTGCGCATCAGGACCTCCAGGACGGCGAACTCCTTGGGTGCGAGCTGGATCTCCCGGCCCTCGCGGAACACCTCGCGGCGGTTCGGATCGAGCTTGATGCCGGCGCGCTCCAGGACGGGCGGCAGCGGCACGCTCGTCCGCCGCCCCAGCGCGCGCACGCGCGCGGTGAGCTCGCTGAACGCGAACGGCTTGGGGAGGTAGTCGTCGGCGCCGATCTCCAGGCCCTCGACGCGGTCGCTGACGTCGCCGGAGGCGGTGAGCATCAGCACCCGGGTGGGCATCCCGAGCTCGACGATCTTGCGGCAGACGTCGTCGCCGTGCACGAGGGGGAGGTCCCGGTCCAGGACGACCACGTCGTAGTCGTTCACGCCGATGCGCTCCAGGGCGGCCGCACCGTCGTACACGACGTCGACGGCCATGGCCTCCCGGCGCAGTCCGGTGGCCACCGCATCGGCGAGCAGCTGCTCGTCCTCGACGACGAGTACGCGCACGTCGCTGTCCTTCCTCTGCGCCCGGCCCCCGGCTGGCGCGGGCAGGGCAGGTCTGATCTGGGGGTGAGGCATCCATCCTGCCCCTTTCGGCCATAAACCGGCTGTAAGGCGGCCGAGGGCCCGGGGATGCGGGATTTTCTCATCCAGTTGAGGTTTCCCTGAGGAAGCCCGGGGGGAGGACGGCAGTTACACCCGCGATCACGCTTCGTATGTGACACGCCACGAGCTGCCGGGCGCCGGCGGCGCCGGACGTGATCGCCGCTTCTCGGGCACACCCCCGTGCCACCGACCCACACGACCCAGCCGAGGGGGCGCAACCATGGACGCATTCACCGCAGGTCTCCTGCAGCGCATAAAGGCCACGGAGTCCGACCTCGCGCGAGCCCGTCGGACGGGCGACGACTTCCTGGCCGAGGTCGAGCTGTCCGAGCTGGAGGATCTGCACCGCCTGGCCGCCGAGCACGGCGTGGAGGTCGCTGTCCCGTCGTCCTGACCGGAGGCCGTCACGCACACGACAGGGCCCCGGCACCCGCGCCCGCGGTGCCGGGGCCCTGTCGTGTTCCCGGGTGCCCAGATGCTCTGCCGGGGCCGCGCGGGGCACGGGTGCCGCCGGAGCGGGTCCGCGCGGCCCCGGCCGGGGCCTCTCAGTCGTGCCAGGCGCCGTGCTCGTCCAGGAACGCCCGCAGGGGCTCGAACAGGCCGGGCGGGCCCGCCACAGCCAGCTCCGTGGACAGGGCCTCGCCGGGGCGGCCGCCGGTGAGGGCGCCCGCCTCGCGCGCGACGAGGTCGCCGGCGGCGAAGTCCCAGGGGTTCAGGCCGCGTTCGTAGTACGCGTCCAGGCGGCCGGCCGCCACGTCGCAGAGGTCGATGGCCGCCGAGCCGCCGCGCCGGATGTCCCGGACGCGGGGCAGCAGTTCCCGGACCACCGCGGCCTGCCGGGCGCGGCGCTCGGCGACGTAGCCGAAGCCGGTGCCGATCAGCGCCTGGGCGAAGGGGGGCGCGGGGCGCACGCGCACCGGCTTGTCGTCGAGGAACGCGCCCTGGCCGAGCACCGCGCGGAACGTCTCGCCGCGCACGGGCGCGTGGACGACGCCGACCAGGGTCTCGCCGTCCGCCGCGGTCAGGCGCGCGGCGATGGACACCGCCCAGTCCGGGCGCCCGTACAGGTAGTTCACGGTGCCGTCGATCGGGTCGATCACCCACTGGACGCCGCTGCTGCCCTCGAAGCTGGCGCCCTCCTCGCCGAGCACGCCGTCCGCGGGCCTGCGCTCGGCCAGGAAGGCCGTGATCAGCTTCTCCGAGGCGATGTCCATCTCGGTGACGACGTCGACGGCGCTGCTCTTCGTGGCGGCCACCCCCAGGTCGTCCGGGCGGCCGTCGCGCAGCAGCTCACCGGCGCGGCGCGCGGCCTCCAGGGCGACGGCGAGGAGTTCGGCCTTCAAGGCGTCCTGGGCGGCGGGGTCGGTCACGGGGGCTCCTTACGGCGAGCGGACGTTCCGTACGGCCTGCGCGTGGGCGGCGGCCGTGCACCTCGATGGTCCACGGCCGCCCTCCGCCTCGGCGAGGCGGGGCGGGGCGGGGCGGAGCAGGGCGGGGGCCGTGACGCCCGGGCGGCCCTTCCGGACCGGGGGGGCCGGGGGTGCCGGGGTGCCGCGGAGCCGTCCCGCCCCGTGCCGCCGGGTGCCTCAGGCGAACGGGCTGTCGGCGCCGGCCGCGGCGGGCCTGGGGGCGCGCGCCGGGCAGCAGCCCACGGGGCACAGGTCGTGGCTCGGGCCGAGCGTGCCGAGGGCGCAGGGCGTCACCGCGCGCCCGCTCTCGGTCGCCGCGCGCTCCAGGACGAGCTCGCGCACCGCCGCGGCGAACCGCGGGTCGGCGCCCACGGTGGCCGAGCGCCGCACGGGCAGGCCCAGCTCGGCGGCCTTCGCCGTGGCTTCGGTGTCGAGGTCGTAGAGCACCTCCATGTGGTCCGACACGAAGCCGATCGGGACCATCACCACGGCGGGCGCGCCGGCGGCGTGCCGCTCCTCCAGGTGGTCGCAGATGTCGGGCTCCAGCCACGGGATGTGCGGGGCCCCGGAGCGCGACTGGTACACCAGCTCCCAGGGGTGGTCGACGCCGGTCTCCTCGCGCACCGCGTCCGCGACGAGCCGCGCCACGTCCAGGTGCTGCCTCACGTACGCCCCGCCGTCGCCGTGGTCGGCCACGGGGCCCGAGGTGTCGGCCGCCGCCGTCGGGATGGAGTGCGTGGTGAACGCCAGGTGGGCGCCGTCGCGGACCTCGTCGGGCAGCTCGGCCAGGGACTTCAGGACGCCGTCGATCATGGGCCGCACGAAGCCCGGGTGATTGAAGTAGTGCCGCAGCTTGTCCACGCGCGGCAGGTCGTGGCCCTCCTCCTGGAGGGTCGCCAGGGCGTCCGCGAGGTTCTCGCGGTACTGGCGGCACCCCGAGTACGAGGCGTAGGCGCTGGTGGCCAGGACGAGGACGCGGCGGCGGCCGTCGCGCACCAGGTCGCGCAGGGTGTCCGTGAGGTACGGCGCCCAGTTGCGGTTGCCCCAGTACACCGGCAGGTCGAGGCCGTGGTCCGCGAAGTCCTTGCGCAGGGCGTCGAGCAGGGCGCGGTTCTGGTCGTTGATGGGGCTGACCCCGCCGAAGAGGAAGTAGTGCTGCCCCACCTCCTTCAGCCGCTCCTTGGGGATGCCGCGGCCGCGCGTCACGTTCTCCAGGAACGGAACGACGTCGTCCGGGCCTTCGGGGCCGCCGAACGAGAGCAGCAGGAGGGCGTCGTACGGGGTGGGATCCAGGGAGGTATCCAGCGCTTCGGACATGTCTGTGATCCTGCCACCCGCCACTGACAGCGGGGAACGACGGTCCCCCGGCGGCGGGTCGCCGGGGCAGGAGGCGCGGGCCCCGGACGGGAGGCCCGGGCGCCTGGGGCAGCAGACCCGAAGGCGCTGACCGGGAAACCCAGGGCCGCCGGACGGGAGGGGCGCGCAGGCGCTTCGCGGGGCGGGACGGCGTGAGACGGGGCGGGACAGCCCGGGCGGTGCGGGACGGCGCGGCGTGGCGCCGGAGGATGTGAGGCGGTGCGGGAGGGCGGGGCGGCGCGGAAGGTCATGGGGCGGCTTGGGACAGTCCGGGGCGGCACGGGAGGACACGGGGCGGTCCGGGAAGACACAGGGCGGCGCGGGACAGCCCGGAGCGGCCCGGGACAGCCCGGAGCGGCGCGGCAGGAAGTGCGACGGCCCGGCAGGAAAACGACGGTGCGCTCCGGCCCCTCGCGGCCGTAAGCTGTATCAGCCATCTTCACGCCTTACGGAGCCGCACGGCCACCCCCCGGCCGCCCGCTCCCGCGCCCCGCGGAGTCCACGTGCCGAGCCCCTACCGCGCCATCTTCGCCGCCCCCGGCAGCAAGGGGTTCTCCGCCGCCGGGTTCCTCGGGCGGATGCCGCTGTCGATGATGGGCATCGGCATCGTGACGATGGTCTCCCAGATCACCGGGCGGTACGGCCTCGCGGGTGCCCTCTCGGCCACCGTCGCGCTGTCCGCCGCCGCCATCGGCCCGCAGATCTCCCGGCTCGTGGACCGGCACGGCCAGCGCCGGGTCCTGCGGCCCGCGACCCTGGTGTCGCTCGCGGCCGTGACGGGCCTGCTGCTCGCCGCGCGGTTCGAGCTACCGGACTGGACGCTGTTCGTCTTCGCCGCGCTCGTGGGCTGCGTGCCGAGCGTGGGATCGATGGTCCGCGCGCGCTGGGCGGCCCTGTACGGCGGCACCCCGAAGCTGCACACGGCGTACTCCTTCGAGTCCGTCGTGGACGAGGTCTGCTTCATCTTCGGGCCGATCATCTCGATCGGCCTGTCCACGGTGTGGTTCCCCGAGTCCGGGCCGCTCCTGGCCGCCGCCTTCCTCGCCGTGGGCGTCTTCTGGCTGACCGCGCAGCGCGCCACCGAGCCGGTGCCGCACCCGCGCGAGCACCACGCCAAGGGCTCCGCGCTGCGCTCCCCCGGCCTGCAGGTCCTGGGCGCGGCCTTCGTCGCGACCGGCACCATCTTCGGCGCCGTGGACGTGGTCACGGTCGCCTTCGCCGAGGAGGAGGGCCACAAGAGCGCGGCGAGCCTGGTGCTCGCCGTGTACGCGCTCGGGTCGTGCCTCGCGGGCGTGGCCTTCGGCCTCATGAACTTCACCGGGGCGCCCGCGCGCAGGTGGCTGGTGGGCGTGTGTGCGATGGCCGTGAGTATGATCCCGCTTCAACTGGTCGGGAGCCTGCCGTTCCTGGCCGCGGCGCTCTTCCTCGCGGGCCTGTCCATCGCACCCACGATGATCACGACGATGGCCCTCGTCGAACAGCACGTGCCACGCGCGCAGTTGACCGAGGGCATGACCTGGGTCAGCACCGGCCTCGCCGTCGGGATCGCGCTCGGCTCCTCCGCGGCGGGCTGGGTGATCGACGCCGCGGGACCGAGCGCCGGATACGGCGTGCCGGGCGTGGCCGGGGCGCTCGCGGCGGTGGTCGGGCTCCTGGGGTACCGCCGGCTGAAGCAGCCGGCTCCGCGACGGGAGGGGACCCATGGGCACGGGAACGGGCAGGGGCACGGGCGCGGCAGCGACCAGCACGAGGAGTCGAGCGGGGTGGCGTAACTGGGCGGGGACCTTCACCGCCCGCCCCGCGCGCGAGGCGACGCCGGCCTCGGTGGACGAGCTCGTCGAGGCCGTCCGCGGGGCCAGGGCCGACGGGCTGACGGTGAAGCCCGTGGGCACGGGTCACTCCTTCACGGCCGCCGCCGCCACCGACGGCCTGCTGATACGCCCCGACCTGCTCACCGGCATCCGCGCGATCGACCACGCCGCGGGCTCCGTGACCGTCGAGGCGGGCACCCCGCTCAGGCGCCTGAACGCCGCGCTCGCCCGTGAGGGCCTGTCCCTGACGAACATGGGCGACATCATGGAGCAGACGGTCTCCGGCGCCGTCAGCACCGGGACGCACGGCACCGGCCGCGACTCCGCCTCGCTCGCCGCCCAGATCACCGCGCTGGAACTCGTCACCGCCGACGGCGAGGTCCTCACCTGCTCACGGGACGAGCACCCCGACGTCTTCGCCGCCGCCCGGGTCGGGCTCGGCGCGCTCGGCGTCATCACCGCGATCACGTTCTCCGTCGAGCCCCTGTTCTTCCTCCAGGCGCGCGAGGAACCGATGGCCTTCGACCGGGTCACCGCGGAGTTCGACGCGCTCGTCGCCGAGAACGAGCACTTCGAGTTCTACTGGTTCCCGCACACCGGCAACTGCAACACCAAGCGCAACAACCGCAGCCTGGGCCCCGCTGCTCCCCCGCACCCCGTCAGCGCCTTCATAGACGACGAGCTGCTCTCCAACGGCCTCTTCCAGGTCGTCAACACGGTCGGCCGCGCCGTGCCCGCCACCATCCCGGCCATCGCGCGGGTCTCCAGCAGGGCGCTGTCCGCCCGCACCTACACGGACATCCCGTACAAGGTCTTCACCAGCCCCCGGCGCGTGCGCTTCGTGGAGATGGAGTACGCCGTTCCGCGCGAGGCCCTCGTGGACACGCTGCGGGAGCTCAAGGCGATGATCGAGCGCTCCCCGCTGCGGGTCAGCTTCCCCGTGGAGGTCCGCACGGCCCCCGCCGACGACATCACGCTCTCCACGGCCTCCGGCCGCGACACCGCGTACATCGCCGTGCACCTGTACAAGGGGACCCCCTTCCGCGCGTACTTCGGCGCCGCGGAGCGGATCTTCACCGCCCACGAGGGACGGCCCCACTGGGGGAAGCTCCACACCCGCGACGCCGCGTACTTCGCCGCCGCCTACCCGCGCTTCGCCGAGTTCACGGCGCTGCGCGACCGCCTCGACCCGGAGCGGCTCTTCGCCAACACCTACCTGCGGCGCGTGCTCGGCGACTGAGACTGGGGCTCCGGGCCGGGGCGGGCCGGGGTGGGCGCCCGCGCGAGGGCGGGCGCCCGCTCTACCGCTCGGGCGACTGCTGCTGTCGTTCGGGGACACCCGTCCCTGCGCCGCCCCCGGCGCCGTTCGGCGGGGTGGGTGTCGGGGTCGGGGTGGGCGTCGGCGTGGGCGTGGGGGTCGGCGTGGGCTTCGTCCCGCCGTCGCCGGAGCCGTTCCCGTCGCCCTGGTCGTCCTTGCTGCCGTCGCTGCCGCTGTCGCCCTTGTCCCCGCTGTCCGGGGTGCCGCCCTGGTCCTTGTCGGTGCCGGTGCCCGGCCCCGAGCCGTCGCCGTCGCCCGGGGACGGCGTACCGCTGGGGTTCCCGGAGCTGCCGTCGCCCTGTGAGCCGTCGTCCGTACCGGACGTGCCGCTGTCCGAGGGCTGATCGGTGCCGTCACCGGGCGAGGGCTTGTGGTCGGACGACGACGAGGAGTTCTTGCCCCGCACGAAGTCGCTGATCGACGTGGACTTGTCGTCACCGCTGAAGCTCCGGCCGCTCACCAGCTCGTACGCGGTGATCCCGGTGAGCGCCACGCCGAACACGACGGCGGCGGCGACCAGCGGCCGCTTCCAGCTGGTCACCCGCGCGCGATGCGTGGTGCCCGCCGAGAACTCGTCCGACGGGAGCGGCGGCCCCGGCACCGGGCCCGCCGGGCTCCCCGCCCGGCCCAGGAGCCGGGTCTCCTGGTCACGCCGGCCCCCCGGGAGCACCTGGGTGGCGTCGACGGACCCCAGGAGCTGCGTCCTGTCGGCGTCGGCGGACACGGCGGGCAGCGCGGTGGTCGGGTCCACGGGCCCGACACCGGGGAGGGCCGTGGTCGGGTCGCCCGCCGCGATGCCCGGGAGGGCCGTGGTCGCGTCGACCGTCCCGGCCGGAGGCAGTGCGGTGGTGGGGTCCCCCGCCAAGGGGTCCCCCGCCGTGGAGTTCCCCGCCGTGGGGTTCCCCGTCATGGGCTGCTCTCCCGTCATGGGGTCTTGCGCCCCGAGGGCGGGCAGCACGTTCGTCGGGTCGTCCGCGCCGGGCGTCGGCGGACCGGGCGTCGGCAACGCGGCCCTGGCATCGGCGCCCTGGGTGCCCCGGCCCGCGGACTGCATGCCCCACGTGGTGGTCACCGGGCCCGTGCCGCTTCTCGCGTACCCGGACGACGGCCCGGCCGGCGGGGTGGGCGCGGCTCTGAACGCGGGCGGCACCGGTGTGGCCCCGGTGACCGGCACCTGCTGGGCCTTCGGCTTGGCCTGCACCGCCACGTCGCGCAGCTGTTCGCCCGTACGCTTGAAGAAGTGCTGGAAGACCGTGCCGCCGCAGGTGGCGATGCCGCTCACCACGCCGGCGCCCAGGATCGTCCCGTAGACGCCGAAGCTGGACGCGAGCTTCGCGGCCAGCACCGCGGCCACGGCGCTGCCCGCCACCTGCGGCACGCTCAGATCGAGCCGCTTCTTGTCCGCCCCGTCCTCCGGGGTGCTCTGAGAGTCACTGCCGGTATCCGGCTTTTCACGCATCTCCGACCCTTGCCGCCTTTCTCGCCTTGCTGACGTCACACCTGATTGACGTACGAGTTACGCGTGCCACTCAAGAAGGGGACGTATGTGCGAAGCCAGCAGTTCCGATTCTGGCGTTAACGTGAAGAGCGCCACCTGTGCGCCGGGGATGCGCGCCCCTGACCCCCATCAACTCCCTTCACCCGGGAGAAGTTCGGTGGGCGTGCCGGTCCACCCGGGTGGTCCGAATGGAGTAGTGTTGCGAGCCCTGGGTCCGGTCTCCAGCCAGGGTGCCCGGGGCCAGCCAGGACCGCCGGGAGGGGGCTCGCTGCACAAGGTGGCCAACATGGTCACTTAGCGTTGCGAAGAAGTACCGTGCCATCACGGCGTTCCAGGGCCCACGCCCGACACGCCGGGCAACTCGGCAAGGTTGTGGCAGGCTGCACCCGGGCAGGCCACACTCGACTAGCGGAAGCAGCGACGCACGTGACGTCGGCAGGCACCACCCGGGAGGTCCCCATGCCCGAACTGCGTGTCGTGGCCGTCAGCAACGACGGCACACGGCTGGTGCTGAAGGCTGCGGACAGCACGGAGTACACGCTTCCGATCGACGAACGGCTGCGTGCCGCCGTGCGCGGCGACCGGCCGCGTCTCGGCCAGATCGAGATCGAGGTGGAGAGCCACCTCCGCCCCCGCGACATCCAGGCACGTATACGCGCCGGAGCAAGCGCGGAGGAAGTCGCCTCGCTCGCCGGCATCCCCGTCGACCGCGTCCGCCGCTTCGAGGGCCCCGTGCTCGCCGAGCGCGCCTTCATGGCCGAGCGCGCCCGGAAGACCCCCGTGCGCCGCCCCGGCGAGAACACCGGACCCCAGCTCGGCGAGGCCGTCCAGGAGCGGCTGCTGCTGCGCGGCGCCGACAAGGAGTCGGTGCAGTGGGACTCCTGGCGCCGGGACGACGGCACCTGGGAGGTGCTGCTCGTCTACCGCGTCGCCACCGAGCCGCACTCCGCGAGCTGGACCTACGACCCGCCGCGCCGCCTCGTCCAGGCCGTCGACGACGAGGCGCGCGCCCTCATCGGCGAGACCGACGACATCGCCGCGCCCGAGCCGACCTTCCCGTTCGTGCCGCGCATCGCGCGGCTGCCCCGGGACCGGCCGCCGGAGCGGGCGCTCGACCGCGCCGCCCCGGCAGCGGAGCCCGTGGAGGAGCCCCCGAGCACCGGCGGCGCCATCGCCGAGCAGGAGCGCGACTCGCTCACCAGCCTCCTGGAGGCGGTGCCGAGCTTCCGCGGCGACATGGTCGTCCCCGAGCGTCCGACGACGGCACCCTCCGAACTGCCGTCCGCACCGCAGGACGAGCCGGAGCAGGAGCCGGAGGCCGAGGAGCCCCCGGCCACCGCGGCGTCGGCGGGTTCCGCGTACGCGGACGTGCTCATGCCGCGTGCCGTGGCCAGCCACCGCGAGCGCCTGGTCGGCTCCACGGACCGCCAGGCCGAGGCCGACGGCGTCCGGCCCGGCCGCCGGGCCGCCGTGCCGAGCTGGGACGAGATCGTGTTCGGCACGCGCCGCAAGAAACAGGAGTAGCCGCGGAAACGGCCCCGGGCAGGAGAAGGAACCATCCTCCCGGGGCGCGCCGCGGACACGCCGAGAGAGCCCGTACGCAGAATCCGTACGGGCTCTTCACATGCCCATCACAGGTTACGGAGCGTGATCAGCAGTCGGCTGCGACGCGTGGCGCGATCTCGCGGGTCCGACCCGCCCGAAGCTCCTCAGCACGCCGCCCCGGACCGTGCCGCCGCGCGTCACCGCGGCTCCAGTCCCGTCGCCACCGGGCGGGACGGGTCCGCGGACCACTCCGACCACGAACCGACGTACAGCGCCGCCGGGATGCCCGCCACCGCGAGCGCGAGGACCTCGTGGGCGCCCGACACGCCCGAGCCGCAGTACACGCCGACCTCCGGGGCGTCGGCGGCGCCCAGGGCCTGGAAGCGGGCCGCGAGCTCCCCGGCGGGGCGGAACCGGCCGTCGTCGGCGACGTTCTCCGTCGTGGGCGCCGAGACGGCACCCGGGATGTGACCGCCGACGCGGTCGATCGGCTCGACGTCACCGCGGTAGCGCTCGGCCGCCCGCGCGTCCAGGAGCAGCCCCGAGCGGGCCAGGGCGGCCGCTCCGTCCGCGTCCAGCCGGGGCAGGGAGTCGGGCACCGGCGTGAACGTGCCTGCCGCGGGCGCCCGCACGTCCCCGGACTCCAGCTCGCCCCGCCACGCCGCGAGCCCGCCGTCGAGCACGCGGACCGACGGGTGACCCGCCCAGCGCAACAGCCACCACGCGCGCGCCGCCGCCCAGCCCTGGCCGCCGTCGTACACGACGACGTCCCGGTCCGCCGAGACCCCGGCCGCCCGCATCGCCGCGCCGAAACGCGCGGTGTCCGGCAGCGGGTGTCGCCCCGCCGCCCCGGCCGGGCCCGCGAGGTCGGCGTCGAGGTCGACGAAGACCGCCGAGGGGATGTGCGCCGCCTCGTACGCGGAACGCTGGTGCGGGCCGCCGAGCTGCCAGCGGACGTCGAGCAGCACTGGCGGGTTTCCGCCCGCCAGGTCGCTCGCGAGTTCGGATGCGGAGATGATGGCATTCATAAGCCCCAACCTTGCCCACGGGGTGGCCGCCGCGTCCAGGTCCGGCTACCCTGCTCGGCCGTACCCCGCCCGAACACATGGCGTACGGAGCCGGGCACGCCACGTACCCACAACGGACACGGCCCGGCAATCGCACGTTTACGGGTGAGAAACCGCGGATCGGGCATCCTCCGCGAGGAATGCGGAAGAAGCGGCGCGGCCGGGGAGCGCCGGGCGACGGGTGGTGCGACCATCTGCACGGACGGGCATGCGCGCGGCCGACGTACGCGCGTTCGGAAGACGAAGCGAAGCGGAGCGGCGACGGCTGACGGACGACGGACAGCGGGCGACGGGGCACAGACGACGGACGGCGGGCTCGGCGAGCCGGTCTCCGGCGTCCGGTGTCCGTCACCGATGTCTGCCGACCGTGAGCTGTCGGCGCCACTAGGGCCCGAGGAGAGAGTGACGATGACCGAGGCACGGTGGCCGGACAGCCGACGCGTACCGACTGCGCGGCCCACACCCGGCGCGCCCTGCTGGGTGAGTTTGATGGTGCACGACCTGGCCGCGACCCGGGAGTTCTACGCCGCGCTCTTCGGCTGGACGTACGAGCCGGGACCGCAGCAGCTCGGGCCCTATGTGCGCGCCCTGCTGAACGGCCACGAGGTGGCGGGGATCGGCCAGTTGCCGCCCGACCGGCGGCTGCCGATCGCCTGGACGCCGTACCTGGCGTCGGACGACGTAGACGAGACGGCGGAGACGGCACGGCACTGCGGCGGCACGGTGGGCGTCGGCCCGCTGACCGCGGCGGAGGCCGGCCGCCTGGCCATCGCCTCGGACCCGGCGGGCGCGGTGTTCGGCATCTGGCAGGCGGCGGAGCACCTGGGCACGGGAGTGGCCGGGGTGCACGGCACGCCGGTGTGGAACGAACTCCTCACGCGGGAGACGGCCGAGGTCGCCAAGTTCTACCGGACGCTGTTCGGCTACACCGAGGAGGCGTCCGGCGGCCCCGGCATGGACCGCCTGACGTTCCTCCTGGAGGGCCGGGCGGTGGCCTCGGTGCGCGGTGTGGGCAGCGCCCTGCCCCGCGACCGGGGCGCGCACTGGATGACGTTCTTCGAGGCCGCGGACGTGGACGCGGCCGTGCAGCGGGTGCTGGAGCTGGGCGGCCACGTCGTGCGCCCGGCGCGCACGCGCGCGCACGGCCGGGTCGCCACGGTCGCCGATCCCGAGGGGGCGGTGTTCTCGCTGCTGCACGCCGAGCCGTCCATCCCGGAGCGCCTGCGGGCGGACGCGGTGACGCCGTAGGGGCGGGCCGTGCCCGGTGCCTCCTGGGGGCGGGCGGGCGGCGTCCGGGGCCTAGGAGCGTTCGAGGGTGGAGACGGTGTCGCTGTCCAGGGGCAGGACGTCGGGCGACAGCGCGCTCGCGTGCGCGGCGGCGGCGGTCATGCGGCGCCGGTGGTGGCGGCGGCACAGCACCTCGTAGCCCACTTCGTCGGCCGCCTGGTTGACGTCGCCGACGACGACCTGGGCGCCTTCGACGACCATGTGGCCGCCGACGGTGCGGGCGTTGTGGGTGGCGCGGGCGCCGCACCAGCACAGCGCCTCCACCTGGAGGACCTCTATGCGGTCGGCGAGCTCGACGAGCCGCTGGGAGCCAGGGAAGAGCCTGGTGCGGAAGTCGGTGGTGATGCCGAAGGCGAAGACGTCGAGGCCCAGGTCGTCGACCACGCGCGCGAGCTGGTCGATCTGCTCGGGGGCGAGGAACTGCGCCTCGTCGACGATGACGTAGTCGGCACGCCCGCCCTGGGAGAGGTGGTCGACGAGGTGGGCGTAGAAGTCCAGCTCGTCGGCGACCTCGATGGCCTCGGTGACCAGGCCGAGGCGGGAGGAGAGCTTGCCCGCGCCCGCGCGGTCGTCACGCGCGAAGATCATGCCTTCGAGGCCGCGGGCCGAGCGGTTGTGCTCGATCTGCAGCGCGAGGGTGCTCTTCCCGCAGTCCATCGTTCCGGAGAAGAACACCAGCTCAGGCATGGGGGGTTGCGGGCCTTTCATCGTGTGCGGGGCGGGCCGGCGGCGCGGGCCGCCGGGCGGTCGGGAGGGGCGTGGGCAGGGGTGTCGGAACGGGCGTCGGAAGGGCTAGGAGCGTACTTCGAGCAGCGGTACGAGCTGTTCGGCGGGGGTCATGGAGCCGTGGTTGCCGACCATCGCGGACTCGTGGGGCTCGGTCCGGGACGCGATGATCAGGGCGTCGTCGTGGGCGGCGGCGACGACGTCGCCGATGCGGCCGTGGACGCGCTCGTCGACGCGCGGGCCGAACCAGCCGGCGGCCACGGCCTCCTCGCGCCCGGCGACCCAGAAGCGGTCGCCGAGGACCTCACGCCAGACCGCGAGGACGTCGGCCTCGGCACCGGGGACGGCGTAGACGTGGCGGGCACGGCCCTCGCCGCCGAGGAGGGCGACGCCGGCGCGCAGCTCCCAGTCCTCGTCGAAGTCGAGGCGGGCCTGGTCGCCGAAGGGGATGTCCACCATGCCGTGGTCGGCGGTGATGTACAGGGCGCTGCGCGGCGGGAGCTGCTCGGCGAGGCGCTGCGCGAGCCGGTCGACGTACATGAGCTGGCCGCGCCAGGGGTCGGAGTCGAGGCCGAAGCGGTGGCCCTTGCCGTCGACCTCCGCGTAGTACGTGTAGACGAGGGAGCGGTCCCCGGCGGCCAGTTGCTCGGCGGCGAGGTCCATGCGGTCCTCGCCGGAGAGGCGGCCGCGGAAGGTGCCGCCGCTGAGCGCGACCTTGGTGAGCGGGGTGTGCTCGAAGGTCGGCGAGGAGACCTGGGCGGTGTGCACGCCTGCGGCGTGGGCGCGCTGGAAGACGGTGGGGTGCGGCTGCCAGGCGCCCGGGTCGGTCCAGGGCTTCCAGCGGAGCTGGTTCATCAGCTCGCCGGTGTCCGGATTGCGGACGGTGTAGCCGGGCAGCCCGTGGTCGCCCGGGGGCAGCCCCGTGCCGACGGAGGCGAGCGAGGTGGCGGTGGTGGCGGGGAAGCCCGCGGTCAGGGGGCGCCCGGTGCCGCCGCGGGAGGAGCCGAGCAGCGAGGTCAGGAAGGGCGCCTCGGCGGGGTGGGCCCGCAACTGCTCCCAGCCGAGCCCGTCGATGAGGAAGACGCAGACGCGGTCGGCGGGGGCGAGCTCGGGGATGACGGGGGCGAAGCCGTCGACCCCCTGGTGCGCGACGAGGGTGGGCAGCAGGTCGGCGAGCGATCCGGAACCGTACTGCGGCAGGGGCGCGGTGGCCGGGTCGAGGGGCTGGACGTCGTCCCAGCCGCCGACCCAGTCGGCAGTGGCCATCAGTGGCCGGCGCCCGTGCCGGCGGCGACGGCCGCCGTGGCCTCGGACAGCGCCTGCGCGAAGGCGAGGGTCTGGCGCACGGTGTCGGGGCCGTCACCGGCCTCGCTGACGCGCAGGCTCAGGTCGTCGGCGGTGGAGCTGCCGGTGTAGCCGTGGTCGGCCTCGCAGTTGGGGTCGCCGCAGGCGGCGGGTTCGAGGTCGATGCGGGAGACGGCGCCCCAGCCGATGGTGAGGACGACCTCGCGGGGCAGGGAGCCGGGGACGTACTTCTCCGGGTTGGCGACGACGCGGCTGACGACGACCGACGAGATCCGGCCGATCTTCACGGACTCGGTGGAGGTCGTGGCGTACGGGGTCGGCGAGGTGCTGTCGGCCGCCTGCTCGTCGGTGTGGCTGACGATGAAGCGGGTGTCGGTGAGGACGAGCACCGTCACGTGACGGCGTACTTCGTTCGCGTCGAAGGTGGTCTCCTGGTGGACCAGGTACGACCCGATGGCCTCGCCGCCGACCGCGGCCTCCACCGCCTCGGCCACGAGGGCCGGGTAGTAGCCGCTGCGCTCGATCGCCGCGCGCAGCCCCTGGGTCGTGGTACCGGTCTTTGCCATGTCGCCCATCCTACGACCCGGCGCCCGCCCCGAGGTGCGCGGTGGCGGCCCCGGGGGTCGCCGCCCGGGTCAGTAGGCGGGCAGGGTGCGGGGGCCGAGGTCGTCGCGGGCCGGGGGCGGGGCGAGGCGGACGGTGCCGCTGAGGACGGACAGGCCCTCCTGGGCGACGACCACCGGTTCCAGTGAGACGGTGACCACTTCGGGGTGGTCGTCGACGAGCCGGGAGACCCGCTGGAGGAGCTCTTCGAGGGCGGCGGCGTCGACGGGCGCGGACCCGCGCCAGCCGAAGAGGAGGGGCGCGGTCCGGATGGACCGGACCAGAGTGCGGGCGTCGCGGTCCGTGACCGGGATCAGCCGGTGCGCGGTGTCGCCCAGCAGCTCGGAGGCGGCGCCCGCGAGGCCGAAGGACAGGACGGCTCCGGCGGCGGCGTCGTGCCCGGCGCGCACGACCGTGTCGACGCCGCGCGCGACCATGGCCTGGACGACGGGCCGCAGCTCGGCGGGGCGGCCGAGCGCCTGTGTGAGCTCGCGGTAGGCGCGCCGGAGCTGGTCCTCGTCGGCGAGGTCGAGGCGTACGCCGCCGAGGTCGGGACGGTGGCGCAGATGGGGCGCGGTGGTCTTGAGGGCCACCGGGTAGCCGAGCCGGCGGGCGGCGTCGGCGGCGGCGTCCGCGTCGGGCGCGGGCAGGGCGGGGCGGACGGTGATGCCGTAGCGGCCGAGCAGGTCCTGGGCGTCGTCGGGGCCGAGGGTGCGGCCGTGCGGGTCGTCGCTCCCGGCGAGGAGGCCCTCGATGAGCGCGGCGGCGCCCTGCTCGTCGATGTCGTCGTACTCGGGCACCCTGCCGGGGTCGGCGATGTCCTGGCGCCACTGGGCGTACGTGACGGCCTCGGCGAGGGCGCGGACGGCGCGCTCGGGCGCGGGGTAGGCGGGGATGCGGGCGTGGGGCGGCGGGGTGGCGGCCTCCGGCGGGGTGGCGGGCGGCTGGTCCGCGGGCCGGGCGCCGGGCGCGTGGGGCTTGGTGCTCGCGGCGGCGGACAGGGCCTCGGCGAGGCCGCCGAGCTCCACGTGGACGACCGCGACGGGCTTGGTGGGGCAGGAGGCCGCGGCGGCGCGCAGCGCGGTGGCCAGGGTCTCGCCCTGGCCCCGGCGGCTGGACTCGCCGAGGGAGGGGATGACGGTGACGACGGCCGCGTCGCAGGTGTCGGCGGCGAGCGCGGCGCCGAGCGCGGCGCGGAAGTCCTCGGGGGTGGCGGCGGTGGACAGGTCGCGCGGGGGCAGCGGGCGCAGGCCTTCGGCGACGCACGCGTCGTAGGTGAGCAGGCCGAGGGACTCGGAGTTGCCGAGGATGGCGACCCGGGGTCCGGCGGGCAGCGGCTGGCCGGCGAGGAGCAGTCCGGCGTCGACGAGCTCGGTGACGGTGTCGACGCGGATGACCCCGGCCTGGCGGAGCAGGGCCGAGACGGTGGCGTGCGGGAGGCGGGTGGCGGCTCCGGCGTGCCCGGTGGGGGAGATGCCGCTGTGCCGGGCGCCCTGGACGACGACGAGGGGCTTCGCGGCGGCGGTGCGGCGGGCGAGGCGGGTGAACTTGCGCGGGTTGCCGATGGACTCCAGGTACATCAGGGCGACGTCGGTGTCCGGGTCGTCGTACCAGTACTGGAGCACGTCGTTGCCGGAGACGTCGGCGCGGTTGCCCGCGCTCACGAACGTCGAGATGCCGGTGAGGCCCGAGCCGCGCCGGTGCAGCCGGGACAGCAGGGCGATGCCGATGGCGCCGGACTGGGTGAACAGGCCGATGCGTCCTGGGGCGGCGAGTTCCGGGGCCAGGGAGGCGTTCAGGCGGACGTCGGCGGAGGTGTTGATGACGCCGAAGGCGTTGGGGCCGATCAGGCGCATGCCGTAGGAGCGGGCCTGGCGGACGAGCGCGCGCTGGCGGTCGCGGCCCCCGGGGCCGCTCTCGGCGTACCCGGCGGAGAGGACGACGAGGCCCTGGACGCCGTGCTCGCCGCACGCGGCGACGGCGTCGGGCACGTGCTCGGCGGGGACGGTGACCACGGCGAGGTCGACGTCCCCGGGGATGTCGCGCACGGAGCGGTGGGCGGGCACGCCTTCGACGCCCTCGGCGAGGGCGGCGTCCGGGAAGGCGCGGTTGACGGCGTGCAGGCGGCCGGTGAAACCGGCGCGCAGGAGGTTGCGCAGGACGGTGCGGCCGACGCTGTCCTCGGCGCGGCCGACGCCGATCACGGCGACGGAGCCGGGGGCGAGCAGCCGCTGCACGGAGCGCGCCTCGGCGCGCTGCTCGCGGGCGCGCTGGACGGCGACGGAGCGGTCGGTGGGCTCCAGGTCCAGTTCGAGGCGGACCACGCCGTCCTCGAAGCTGCGCTTCTGCTGGTACCCGGCGTCGGTGAAGACCTTCACCATCTTGGTGTTGGCGGGCAGGACCTCGGCGGCGAAGCGCCGGATGCCGCGCTCGCGGGCGACGGCGGCGATGTGTTCGAGCAGCGCGGAGGCGACGCCGCGGCCCTGGTGGGCGTCCTGGACGAGGAAGGCGACCTCGGCCTCGTCCGGGACGGGAGCGGGGGCGGCGTGCCCTTCGGGGGCTGCGGCCGGGCGGGAGGAGGCGGAGCGGCCCTGGGCGTCGATGCGGTCGTAGCGGACGGTGGCGATGAACTCGCCGCCGACGGTGGCCGCGAGGCCGACGCGGTCCACGTAGTCGTGGTGCGTGAAGCGGTGCACGTCCTTGGCGGACAGGCGCGGGTAGGGGGCGAAGAAGCGGTAGTACTTCGACTCGTCGGAGACCTGCTCGAAGAAGCTGACCAGGCGGTCCGCGTCGGTGGGCGCGATGGGCCGGATGCGGGCGGTGCCCCCGTCGCGCAGCACCACGTCGGCCTCCCAGTGAGAGGGGTACGCGTGCCGGTCCGCCGGGGTCTCCTCGGGGCCGTCCACCGGGGTCTGCATGGGGCAAGGGTACGGGTCGCGGGGGTGTCCGGGCCGGGGCAGTGTAGGAGGGGTCGAACGGCTGCCGGGTGGCGGAACGTAGGTTGTGGGGCAGTGCGTCAGCGGCCCCGCGGGAGCACCCGGGACGGCATGAGACACTGGTCTAGACAAGTGGAAGTTTCCTGGAAGGGCAGCAACACATGGCTGAGCGCCGCGTCAACGTCGGCTGGGCCGAGGGCCTCCACGCCCGGCCCGCCTCCATCTTCGTCCGTGCGGCCACGGCCTCGGGCGTGCCCGTGACGATCGCCAAGGCGGACGGCAACCCCGTCAACGCCGCCTCCATGCTGGCGGTGCTCGGCCTGGGCGCGCAGGGCGGCGAGGAGATCGTGCTCGCGTCGGACGCCGAGGGCGCGGACGCCGCCCTGGACCGTCTGGCCAAGCTGGTCGCGGAGGGGCTCGACGAGCTTCCGGAGACCGTCTGACACCGTCGGGCACAGCAGTGAGGAGCCGCGGGGGGGGGGGCCGGGGCCCCGCGGGGGGGGGGGGGTTGTTTAAAAACAGCCGGGCGGCCCGCGGGGGGGGCCTCCGGTGCGGCCCCGCCGACGCGCCCCGCGG
>NZ_JASCXL010000123.1:0-28047 GCF_030010595.1 Streptomyces sp. CC224B
CGTCCCGTTCTCCTTTGGCTCTCCGTCCGTCCCGTCCGTGCCTCGTCCCCGCCCGAGCCCACGTGCTCTTCTCGACCCCCAGGAACAGCGGGGCCGCCAGCGCCCACGTCCGCCAGCGCCTGCGCAGCTCGGCCCGCGTCCGGACCCGGGGCGGCAGCGCGGCGACGGCGACACCGCCCGTGCCGAGCACCCCGGCCACCACCGGCACGGCCCGCGCCGCGGCCTCACCCGCGAGCAGCGTCACGGCCGTCGTACCGCCGCTCATCGGAGCTCCCCCCACAGGCGCCCGCAGCGGACGGCCGCCGTCAGCGCGGAGCCCGCCGCGAGCACCGCGAGCACCGGCACCGCCCAGCCGGACGCGGCGGCCACCACGACCAGGGCGCAGCGCTCCGTCTTGCCCACCGGGCCGCCGTTCAGGCGGGGCGCGCCCGCCGCCGCGCCCGCCAGGGACACCCAGGACGGCAGTGTCGCCGCGAGGGCGGCCGTCGCCACCAGCCACAGCGGGGCCAGGGTCAGGAAGCCCGCGAGCGCCACCACGTCGGCCGCCCGGTCGCCGAGTTCGTTGAGCAGGGCGCCGCGCCGCGTCGTGCGGCCCGTGTCCCGGGCCAGCGCGCCGTCCAGGTTCGCGCAGGCGAGGCGCGCCGCGAGCAGCACCGCCACCGGGAGCGCGGCCGCCGGGGCGGGCAGCCACGCGAGGGCCGCCGCCGCGCCCGCCGCGCACACCACGCCCGCCGCCGTCAGCGCGTCGGGCGACACCGCGCGGCGGGCCAGCGCGCCCCGGGCGCCGGACAGCTTGCGCGCGTACCAGGGCTTGAGGGCGTAGAGGCCGAGCCCGTGGGAGTCGGAGGAACCGTTCATGCCACCGACTCTGCCGCCGGGCGGGGGCCTGCGAATCGGGATGCGTACTCAGACCCGGCCTGAGTACCGTGAGCCGGTGACCCGGCCGACTCCACCACAGCGGACCACGCGGCACACCCGGACCGCGCGGCAGACCCCGCGGGCTTCGCGGGCCCCGCGGACCACGCTGAGCGTCGCGCACACCGCCGGCCTCGCCCCCGCCGAACTCGCCGCCGCGCGCGCCCTGATGGACCTCGCCTTCGAGGGGGACTTCTCCGACGAGGACTGGGACCACGGCCTCGGCGGCATGCACGCCCTCGTCCACGACTCCCAGGGCGAGCTGCTCGGCCACGGCGCGGTCGTGCAGCGGCGCGTGCTGCACGACGGCCGCTCCCTGCGCGCCGGTTACGTGGAAGCCGTGGCCGTCCGGCCCGACCGGCAGCGCCAGGGCATCGGCGGGCAGGTCATGACCGCCCTGGAGGGGATCATCGAGCGCGCCTACGACCTGGGCGCCCTGTCGCCGTCCGCCGAGGGCGAGAAGCTGTACCGCGCGCACGGCTGGGTGACCTGGACCGGATCCGTCGGCACCCTCGGCCCCGATGGCATCCAGCTCATGCCCGAGGAGGACCCGCCGATGCTCCGGGGCGCCGCCCTGGACCCGGCGCACCCCTTCCTCATCGACTGGCGCGACGGGGACGTGTACTGAGGCCGTCGGGCCGCGGCTGCCGGGACCGCTTTACCGCGGCGCCCCGGGCGTCGCGGTCACCGGCCTCGGGCCCGGCGGCCCGCTCCGCCCCGCTCCGTGGGCTGCGTCACCACACCCGGACCGGCCGGAACGTACGAGGTCAGGGCCCTGATCCGGGAGCTGCGGGCGGCCCGCGCGGAGGGTGGCCGTCTCAAATAGTAGGAAGCCCGAGTATTTGTAGAGACAGGAAGCGGAAGCTGTTTTAGCTTTGGAGGAGCCGAACGTCTCGCTCGATCAAGCGAACGGCGGATGTGAGCCCGGCCCCGCGCAGGCGAACCCTGCGGCCCCGCTCCCCGCCCCTTCCGGCGTCTCGAATCCCCTATCTCCGTCCTGTGATGTTCCGGACAGAAGGAGTCGATTTCCCATGGCCGAGACGACCGTCCGACGAGTCCGCCGCGCCCCCCGCACCAGCGACGCCGAGCGCAAGAACGCGGCGGCCGCCCTCCAGCGCGCCCTCGACCGCAGGGACAACGGCGGCGAGACGGGCCACTGACCCGCCCCGCCCCCGCGCTCAGCGGCCGCGCCTGATCTCGAAGTGGTCCACGCGCTCGCCGGTCACGGCGAGCGCGGAGACCGCCATCCTCGGGTGCGCGCCGGCCGTCACCTCGACCGCGAGGAACGAGTGACCGGTGTAGCGCACGCGTGACCACGCCACCCGCTCCGGGTCCGGCACCCGCCGCTCCGTCCAGCGGACGGTGGGCACCGACTCCCGGTCCCGCACGTGGCCCTCGTAGCTGTCCCGCACCCCGGGCGCGAAGCCGTACAGGTCCTTGCCGGCGCCGCCGGCGGTGACGTACACGATGCCGTCGCGCGTCGGGTCGGTGGACGCGCCGACCGGCACCGGCCTGCCGACCTCGCCGCCCCTGACGGCGTCGGTCCGCTCGTAGACGTGGTTGTGGCCGTTGACGACCAGGTCCACCTGGTGCTTGGTGAACAGCGGCAGCCACGCGTCGCGCACCCCGCCGTCGGAGCCGTGCGTCGACGTCGAGTAGGCGCAGTGGTGGAAGAACACCACGACGAAGTCCACGTCGTCGTCGGCGCGCAGCGCGCCGAGGCGCCGGTCCAGCCACGCGGTCTGCCGTCCGTCCGAGTAGCCGCGGTTGGCGGGGATCTCGTACGACACGTCGTTGGCGTCCAGGGCCACGACGCCGACGTTGCCGTAGCGGAAGGAGTAGACGCCGGGCGCACGGCGCGGGTCGAAGCCGTTGCCGGGCAGCGACCAGCGGGCCGACTGGCCGCCGTAGCCGTTCGGCGAGTACCACGCCTCCATGTCGTGGTTGCCGGTCGTCACCATCCACGGCACCGACTTCGCCACCGTCTCCGTCTGCGCGAGATACGTGTCCCACACGCGGGCGTCGTAGGTGTCGGTGTCCTTGCCGTGCCCGGTGGTGTCCGCGTAGCAGATGTCGCCCGCGTGCAGGTGGAACGCCGGGTTCTGGCCCAGGATCACCTGGTCGTTGGCGAGCGCGTGGTAGCTCACGCCCTGGTCGCCGAAGGCCGTGAAGACGAACCGCTCGGGCCGCGCCGGCGCCGTGCGGAACGAGCCGATCGTGGCCGCCCGCTCCGGCGAGGCCGGGTCGAAGCCGTCGTGGCCGACGCCGTAGTAGTACGTCGTACCGGGGTCGAGGCGGTCGAGCGCCACGTGCAGGTAGTACTGCTCGACCGCGGGCAGCCGCCGCGACAGCGACGGCGTGTGCAGGGCGCGCACCTCCGCCTCGACCTTCGGGCCCAGGTCCCAGGGCTCGGTGCCCACCCGCAGGTACGGCGATCTCACCGCGAGCGGCACCTGCCAGGAGACCCGCATCTGCGTGCGGGGGTCGGCGCCGAAGGCCAGGTGGCGGCCGAAGGGGGCGACGAGGGAGCCGTCCACCCGCACCGGGGCGGGCCGGGAGGCGCCCCGGAGCCCGGCCGCGGGGCGCTCGGCGTACGCGCTGCCCGAGCTGCCCGCGAGCAGCCCGAGGCCGCCCGCGGCGCCCGCCGTCGCGAAGGAGCCGGCCAGCACCCGGCGCCGCGAGAGCCGCGCGCGCAGGTACGCGTGCTGCTCGGGCATGCTCATGTGCCGGGCGAGGCGTTCGGGTATGCCGACGTCGGGGACGGGACGCTCGGGGGGCGTCCCCGGGGAAGGAGCGGTCATGTCCGAGGACTTCCCGGCAACTCCCCACCGGCGGACGGCGTCTGGGTGAACGGAGGCCGACCACTGGGCGACTGTCCGCATGGTGGACGGGGCGTGTCATCCCCTGGGACGAGGAGTACGGTGCTCGGCATGTCGGCACGTACCCGCAGCATCAATCTCGCAGTGATCCCCGGCGACGGGATCGGTCCGGAAGTCGTGGAGCAGGGACTCAAGGTCCTGAACGCGGTCCTCCCGCAGGACGTGAAGCTGGAGACCACGGAGTACGACTTCGGCGCCCGGCGCTACCACGCCACCGGCGAGACCCTCACCGACGCCGACACCGAGGCACTCAAGGGGCACGACGCGATCCTGCTCGGCGCCATCGGCGACCCGACGGTGCCCTCCGGCGTCCTGGAGCGCGGCTTCCTGCTCAAGCTCCGCTTCGCCTTCGACCACCACGTGAACCTGCGCCCGAGCAGGCTGCTCCCGGGCGTCGCCACCCCGCTCGCCGGGCAGCCCGAGATCGACTTCGTCGTCGTCCGCGAGGGCACCGAGGGCCCCTACACCGGCAACGGCGGCACCATCCGCAAGGGCACCCCGCACGAGGTCGCCACCGAGGTCTCCGTGAACACGGCCTACGGCGTCGAGCGCGTGGTCCGCGACGCCTTCGAGCGGGCCAAGGCGCGGCCGCGCAGGAAGCTCGCGCTGATCCACAAGAACAACGTGCTCGCGTACGCCGGCCACCTGTGGACGGACGTCTTCAACCGGGTCGCCGCCGAGTACCCCGAGGTCACCACCGAGTACATGCACGTGGACGCGGCGACGATCTACCTCGTCACGCAGCCCGAGCGCTTCGACGTGATCGTCACCGACAACCTCTTCGGCGACATCATCACCGACCTCGCCGCGGCCGTCTCCGGCGGCATCGGCGTCGCCGCCTCCGGCAACATCAACCCGAGCCGCGCGTTCCCGTCGATGTTCGAGCCCGTGCACGGCTCGGCGCCCGACATCGCGGGCCAGGGCAAGGCCGACCCCACCGCCACCGTGCTGTCCGTCGCCCTCCTCCTGCGCCACCTCGGGTACGAGACCGAGGCGGTCCGCGTCGAGGAGGCCGTCGCCGCCGACCTGGCCGGGCGCGGTACCACCGCCCGCACCACCGAGGAGATCGGCGACGCGCTCGCCGCCCGCGTGGCGGGCTGAGCCGCACCCGCCCCCGCCCCCGCCCCGCCGCGGGGGCCGCCGGGGCGGAATCGCCCCTTCCGTGCAGCCGCCGGGTCGCCATGGCCACCCGGCGGCTTCTCGTCGCCCGGGGGCGGGTGTCACCATCGGATCCCAGGGGCCGCAGAACCCGCTGTTTCGTTCCCGGAACCCCACGAGCGATAATCGGACGTGGGGCCGCGAAGCGGCGCACACCCGGAGGCCGTGCACGTGGCGCGCGTCCGGCCGAAGTGAGCGCGGTCCGTCACACACGAAACCGGTGAAGGACACGCAACGATGACGACGCCCACGATCGAGCTCAAGCCGACCTCGACCCCGGCCCAGGCCGCGGAACGCGAGGCGGTCCTGGCCAGCCCCGGCTTCGGCCGGCACTTCACCGACCACATGGTGACCATCCGCTGGACCGGGGGCCGCGGCTGGCACGACGGCCAGCTCGTGCCCTACGGCCCGCTCTCGCTGGACCCGGCGACCACCGTCCTGCACTACGCGCAGGAGATCTTCGAGGGCATGAAGGCCTACCGCCAGCCCGACGGCTCGGTCGCGATGTTCCGCCCCGAGGCCAACGCCCGCCGCTTCCAGTCCTCCGCGCGCCGGCTCGCCATGCCGGAGCTGCCGGTCGAGACCTTCATCGAGGCCTGCGACGCGCTCGTGCGCCAGGACGTCGACTGGGTGCCCGCGCACGGCGGCGAGGAGTCCCTCTACCTGCGCCCGTTCATGATCGCGACGGAGGTGGGCCTCGGCGTGAAGCCCGCCAACGAGTACCTCTTCGTGGTCATCGCGTCCCCGGCCGGCGCCTACTTCCCCGGCGGCGTGAAGCCCGTCTCCATCTGGCTCTCCGAGGACCGCGTCCGCGCCGTGCCCGGCGGCATGGGCGACGCCAAGACCGGCGGCAACTACGCCGCGTCGCTGCTCGCCCAGGCCGAGGCCGCCGAGAAGGGCTGCGACCAGGTCGCCTACCTCGACGCCGTCGAGCACAAGTGGGTCGAGGAACTGGGCGGCATGAACCTGTACTTCGTGTACGGGGACAAGATCGTCACGCCGTCCCTGTCCGGCTCCATCCTGGAGGGCATCACCCGCGACTCCCTCCTGACCGTGGCCCGCGACCTGGGCTACGCCTCCGAGGAGGCCCGCGTCTCCATCGACCAGTGGCAGGCCGACACCGAGAACGGCTCGCTCACGGAGGTCTTCGCCTGCGGCACCGCCGCCGTGATCACCCCCGTCGGCACCGTCAAGGCCCGCCGCGGCGAGTGGACGCACAGCGGGGGCCGCCCCGGCGAGGTCACCATGAAGCTCCGCGACGCGCTGCTCGATATCCAGCGGGGCGTGGCCGAGGACAAGCACGACTGGATGCACCGCCTCGGCTAGGCGGTCCCGCACCCGACCGAGAGGCCGGGCCCGGCAGCCACTGCCGGGCCCGGCCTTTTCGCGTGCGCGCTGCGCGGGCCCGTCCCGTCGTGTGCGCCGGGCTGCCTGCCCAGCTTGTTTGAGTGCTGCTCAAATATCTGGCGGCCAGGCCTTCCATCAGCCTTCCGGTGTCTCTAGAGTGGCGCTCTAACGCGAGACACAGGAGGTGCCCGTGCGCCTGACCCCGACCGAACGCGACCGGCTGCTGCTCTTCGGCGCGGCCGAGCTCGCCCGGGCCCGGCGGGCGCGCGGGCTGCGGCTCAATGTCCCCGAGGCGACCGCGCTCATCGCCGACACGGTGTGCGAGGCCGCCCGCGACGGGGCCCGGCTCGCCGAGGCCGTCGAGCGGGCCCGGGCCGTCCTCGGCCCGGACGACGTGCTGCCGGGCGTCGCGGACGTCGTCACCGAGGTGCACGTGGAGGCCGTCTTCGACGACGGCTCCCGGCTGGCCGTGGTGACCCGGCCGATCGGCGGCGGCCGGGGCGAACAGGCCCCCGGCGCGCTGCTCCCGGGCCCCGCGCACGCCGACCCGGAGCCCGTCACCACCCTCACCGTGCACAACACCGCCACCGTGCCGGTCTCGGTGACCTCGCACTTCCACTTCTTCGAGGCCAACCCCCGGCTCGACTTCGACCGCCCGGCCGCGTACGGCATGCGGCTCGCCGTGCCCGCCGGGTCGACCGTGCGCTTCGGGCCCGGCGAGCGCGTCGACGTCGGGCTCCTGCCGATCGGCGGTGACCGGGTCGCCATCGGCTTCGCCGGCCTCGTCGACGGCGCGCTCGACGCGCCGGGCGCCAAGGAAGAGGCCCTGCGCCGGGCCGCCGCCTGCGGATACCTGGGAGCCGACCGATGACCGTCGACCCGTACGCGTACGCCGCCACGCACGGGCCCCGCGCCGGGGACCGGGTCCGCCTCGGCGACTCCGGGCTCACCGTCCGGGTCACGTCCGACGCGCAGCGGTACGGTGACGAGTTCCTCGCCGGGTTCGGCAAGACCGCCCGCGACGGGCTGCACCTCAAGGCCGCCGCCGTCCGCGACACCTGCGACGTCGTGATCAGCAACGTCCTCGTCATCGACGCCGCGCAGGGCATCCGGAAGGTGTCCATCGGCATCCGCGAGGGGCGGATCGCCGCCGTCGGGCGCGCCGGGAACCCCGACACCCTCGACGGGGTCGACGTGGTCGTCGGCACCGGCACCTCCATCGTCTCCGGCGAGGGACTCATCGCCACCGCCGGAGCCGTCGACACCCATGTGCACCTGCTGTCGCCCCGCATCATGGAGGCCTCGCTGGCCTCGGGCGTCACCACGATCATCGGGCAGGAGTTCGGGCCCGTGTGGGGCGTGGGCGTCAACTCGCCCTGGGCGCTGCGCCACGCCTTCAACGCCTTCGACGCCTGGCCCGTCAACATCGGCTTCCTCGGCCGCGGCTCGTCCTCCGACCCGGCCCCGCTGGTGGAGGCCCTCGCCGAGGGCGGCGCCAGCGGCTTCAAGGTCCACGAGGACATGGGCGCCCACACCCGCGCCCTCGACACGGCGCTGCGCGTCGCCGAGGAGCACGACGTCCAGGTCGCCCTGCACAGCGACGGCCTGAACGAGTGCCTGTCGGTCGAGGACACCCTGAAGGTCCTGGAGGGCCGCACCATCCACGCCTTCCACATCGAGGGGTGCGGCGGCGGCCACGTACCGAACGTGCTGAAGATGGCGGGGGTGCCGAACGTCATCGGCTCCTCCACCAACCCCACCCTGCCCTTCGGCCGGGACGCCGTCGCCGAGCACTACGGCATGATCGTCTCCGTCCACGACCTGAAGACCGAGCTGCCCGGCGACGCCGCCATGGCCCGCGACCGCATCCGCGCCGGGACCATGGGCGCCGAGGACGTCCTGCACGACCTCGGCGCCATCGGCATCACCTCCTCCGACGCCCAGGGCATGGGCCGCGCCGGGGAGACCGTGCGGCGCACCTTCGCCATGGCCGGGAAGATGAAGGCCGAGCTCGGGCCGATGGAGGGCGACGGCCCCGACGACGACAACGCGCGCGTCCTGCGCTACATCGCCAAGCTCACCCTCAACCCCGCCATCGCCCACGGCCTCGCGCACGAGGTCGGCTCCCTGGAGACCGGCAAGCTCGCCGACATCGTCCTCTGGCGGCCCGAGTTCTTCGGCGCCAAGCCGCAGCTCGTGCTGAAGGCGGGCTTCCCCGCCTACGGCGTCGTCGGCGACCCCAACGCCGCGACCGACACCTGCGAACCGCTTGTCCTCGGGCCGCAGTTCGGCGCGCACGGCGCGACCGCCGCCGACCTGTCCGTCGCCTTCGTCGCCCGGGCCGCCCTCGACCAGGGGCACGACCTCATGCCCACCCGGCGCCGCCGCGTCGCCGTCCGCGGCACCCGCGGCATCGGCCCCGCCGACCTGCGCCTGAACTCCCGTACCGGTTCCGTCGACGTGGACCAGCGCACCGGCCTGGTCACCCTCGACGGCGACCCGCTGCGCTCCGAGCCCGCCGACTCGGTGTCCCTCAACCGCCTGTACTTCCTCTGACGCCCCGCCCTTCCCAAGGACGACCCATGACCCTGTACATGCCCCCCGAGTGGGCCCCGCACGACCGCACCTGGATGGCCTGGCCCGGCCCCAACCCCACCTTCGCCACCCCCGAGGACCTCGACGCGGCGCGCCGGGCCTGGGCCGCCGTCGCCCGTGCCGTACGCCGCTTCGAGCCCGTCACCCTGGTGTGCGGGCCGGGGCAGGCCGCGTCGGCCCGGGCGCTCGTCGGGCCGGACGTGGAGCTGACCGAGCGGGAGCTGGACGACGCCTGGATGCGGGACATCGGGCCCACCTTCGTCCGCGACACCGCCACCGGCACGCTCGCCGCCGTCGACTGGGTCTTCAACGGCTGGGGCGCCCAGGAGTGGGCCCGCTGGGAGCACGACGCGAAGATCGCCCGCCACGTCGCCGACCTCGCGGGCGCCCCGGTGCACTCCACGCCCCTGGTCAACGAGGGCGGCGGCATCCACGTCGACGGCGAGGGCACCGTCCTGCTCACCGAGACCGTGCAGCTCGGCCCCGAGCGCAACCCCGGCTGGACCAGGGAGCGCGTCGAGGCCGAGATCCACGCGCACCTCGGCACCACCAAGGCGATCTGGCTGCCGCGCGGCCTGACCGCCGACTACCCCGGCCACGGCTTCGGCACCCTCGGCCACGTCGACATCGTCGCCGCCTTCGCCGCGCCCGGCGTCGTCCTCGTCCACGCCCAGCAGGACCCCGCCCACCCCGACCACGAGGTCAGCAAGGAGGTCGCCGGGCTGCTGCGCGGGCGGACGGACGCGCGCGGCCGGGCGCTCCAGGTCGTCGAGGTGCCCGCGCCCACCGTCCTCGCCGACGACGACGGCTGGGTCGACCACTCGTACATCAACCACTACCTGTGCAACGGCGGCGTCGTCCTGTGCGCCTTCGACGACCCGCGCGACGAGATCGCCGCGGGCATCTTCCGGCGGCTCTTCCCGCGGCGGACGGTCACGCTCGTCGACGCCCGTACGATCTTCGCCGGAGGCGGTGGCATCCACTGCGTCACCCAGCAGCAGCCCAGGATCTAGGAGTTCGCATGGCCGGTCCGCGCCGGAACGCGCCCCCGCGCGAAGACGTCCTCGCCGCGGCCATGGAGATGATCGCCGAGCGCGGCCTGGAGAAGCTCACCATGGCCGCGCTCGGCCGCGAGGTCGGCATGAGCAGCGGCCACCTCCTGTACTACTTCGGCTCCAAGGACGAACTGCTGCTCCGCACCCTGGAGTGGAGCGAGGGCCGCCTCGGCGCACGGCGGCGCGAGCTCCTCGCCCGCGAGGGCACGGCCCGCGCGCGCCTGGAGGCGTACGTGGACCTGTACGTGCCGCACGGCCACCGCGACCCGCACTGGACCCTCTGGCTCGAGGTGTGGAACCGCTCCCTCAACGCCGACGCGGGCGGCCGCGACCGGCAGGCCGCCATCGAGGGCGCCTGGCACCGCGACCTGGTGGCGCTGCTCGCCGAGGGCGCCTCGCGCGGCGAGTTCGGCGCCGCCGACCCCGACCGGGCCGCGACCCGGCTGCGCGCGCTCCTCGACGGCCTGAGCATCCACCTGACGATCGGGCTGCGCGGCACGGACCGCGCCCAGGTCCTCGCCCACGCGCGGGAGTTCATCGACACCACGCTCGGCACCGGCGCGTAACCGCGCGACCGCATGCTGAGACGCCCGTTCAAGGGCGGCGCCGCGTATGGCAGGCTGCCCCCATGCTTACGGCCATCATTATTGGCAGCAGGCGCGCCGGTCCCCAGTGACCGCCCCCGTACGACCGGTACGGGGCGGCACCGTCCTCGATCCGCGCGCAGACCTCTCGCACCCGCGAGGGGTCTTTTCGTTTTCCGGCCCACCCCAGCCGGGAGATGACGCGCGAGGGACCATGAGGGTGGTGGAGCCGGTCATTCCGGTAGACCGAGACCCGACACAGGAGTCACACAGATGACGACCGAGACCAGCAGGCCGGACGACGCGTTCCACGTGTTCGACACCACGCTGCGCGACGGCGCGCAGCGCGAGGGCATCAACCTGACCGTCGCGGACAAGCTGACCATCGCCCGGTACCTGGACGAGTTCGGCGTGGGCTTCATCGAGGGCGGCTGGCCCGGCGCCAACCCCCGGGACACCGAGTTCTTCGCCCGCGCCAAGGCGGAGGTCGCCTTCAGGAACGCCCAGCTGGTGGCGTTCGGGGCCACCCGCCGCCCGGGCGCCAGAGCCGCGGAGGACCCACAGGTCAAAGCGCTCCTCGACGCGGGCGCCCCCGTCGTCACCCTGGTCGCCAAGGCCCACGACCGGCACGTGGAGCTGGCCCTGCGCACCACGCTCGACGAGAACGTGGAGATGATCCGCGACACCGTCAGCCACCTGCGTGAGCAGGGCCGGCGCGTCTTCGTCGACTGCGAGCACTTCTTCGACGGCTACCGCGCCAACCCCGGGTACGCGAAGGCGGTCGTACGCGCCGCGCACGAGTCGGGCGCGGACGTCGTGGTCCTGTGCGACACCAACGGCGGCATGCTCCCCGCGCAGATCCAGGCGGTCGTGGCCACCGTCGCCGCCGACACCGGCGCCCGGCTCGGCATCCACGCCCAGGACGACACCGGCTGCGCGGTCGCCAACACCCTCGCGGCGGTCGACGCGGGCGTCACCCACGTCCAGTGCACGGCCAACGGCTACGGCGAGCGCGTCGGCAACGCCAACCTCTTCCCGGTCGTGGCCGCGCTGGAGCTCAAGTACGGCATGAAGGTGCTGCCCGAGGGCGCGCTGCGTGAGATGACCCGGGTCTCGCACGCCATCGCCGAGGTCGTCAACCTGACCCCGGCCACCCACCAGCCCTACGTCGGGGTCTCGGCCTTCGCCCACAAGGCGGGGCTGCACGCCTCCGCGATCAAGGTCGACCCGGACCTGTACCAGCACATCGACCCCGAGCTGGTCGGCAACCGCATCCGCATGCTGGTCTCCGACATGGCGGGCCGCGCCTCCGTCGAGCTCAAGGGCAAGGAGCTGGGCGTCGACCTCGGCGGCGACCGCGAGCTCATCGGCCGCGTCGTGGACCGCGTCAAGGAGCGCGAGCTGCAGGGCTACACGTACGAGGCCGCCGACGCCTCCTTCGAGCTGCTGCTCCGCGACGAGCTGCGCGGACCGGGGGGCGGGGGGCAGGCGCGGCGCCACTTCCGCACCGAGTCCTGGCGGGCCATCGTCGAGGACCGCCCCGACGGCACGCACGCCAACGAGGCCACCGTGAAGGTATGGGCCAAGGGTGAGCGCATCGTGGCCACCGCGGAGGGCAACGGTCCCGTCAACGCCCTCGACCGGGCCCTGCGCGTCGCCCTGGAGCGCATGTACCCGGAGCTGGCCAAGCTGGAGCTGGTGGACTACAAGGTCCGCATCCTGGAGGGCAAGCACGGCACGTCCTCCACCACCCGCGTGCTCATCTCCACCACGGACGGCGAGGGCGAGTGGTCCACCGTCGGCGTCGCCGACAACGTGATCGCCGCGTCCTGGCAGGCGCTGGAGGACGCGGTCAGCTACGGCCTGCTGCGGGCCGGGATCGAGCCCGCCGAGTAGCCCGCCGGGCACGGGGAACCGAGGCCGCCGGGCACCACGGGGGCACGTTCGCGCCCGGGCTGGGTTAGCGTGAAGTATGAGGCCCACCAGGCAGGCGGCGTCACGGCTGACCGTCATCCTGTCCGGACTGCTCCTGGCACTGGGCGCGACGCTCGCGCCGGCGCCCGCGGCCCGGGCCGCCACGGATGTCCGGACGGTGGCCGACGCCTTGCGCGAGAACCCCGTGTACGTCGACGGGGCGGCGGCGTCCCAGCTCTCCCGGGCCGACGCCGACGCCCTCGCCGACAAGATCAGGAAGGCCGGCAAGCCGGTCTTCGTGGCGGTGCTGCCGGAGACATTCCCCAGGGAGCGCCTGTTCCAGAACCTGCGGACGGCCACGGGCATCACGGGCGTGTACGCGGTCCGGCTCGGCGACGCCTTCGACGCCCGGGCCGACCGCGCCGCCCTGTCGCCGAACGCCGTGCGCAACCTCACCGCCCTGGTGCAGGGCGAGCCCGCGCGGCAGCAGCTCGACGACTTCGTGGACCGCGCGCTCACCCAGACCTCGGGCCGGGCCCCCGCCTCGTGGGGTGACGTCGGCGGCGATGCCGGCGCACCCGTCGGGGCGCTGATCGGCGTCGGCGCGGTGGTCGTCGCGGGCGGCGCGGGCGTCTACGCGGTGGCCCGCCGCCAGCGCCGCAAACGCGCCGAGGAGGAGCGGGCGGCCCTGGAGAAGCTGCGGGTCGTCGTCGACGAGGACATCACCGCCTTCGGCGAGGAGCTCGACCGGCTGGACTTCCACCCCGCCGAACCCGGGGCCGACGACGCCATGCGCGGCGACTACGAGCGCGCCCTGGACGCGTACGAACAGGCCAAGCGGTTCATGGCGGCCGCGCAGCGGCCCGAGCAGGTGCGGGCGGTCACCCAGGCCCTGGAGGACGGCCGCTTCTGCCTCGCCTCGCTGGCCGCGCGCCGCGAGGGCCGCCCGCTGCCCGAGCGGCGGCCGCCCTGCTTCTTCGACCCCCGGCACGGCCCGTCGGTGCGGGACGCCGAATGGACCCCGGCGGGCGGCACGACCCGCCAGGTCCCGGTGTGCGCGGCCGACGCGGCCCGCCTCGCCGACGGCGACGACCCGATGACCCGCACGGTCACCACCGACTCCGGCGAGCGCCGCCCCTACTGGGAGGCGGGCCCGGCCTACGGACCCTGGGCGGGCGGCTACTTCGGCGGCGGCCTGCTGCCCGGCCTCCTGGTCGGCACGATGCTCGGCTCGGCGCTGGCGTCCCCGGCCTACGCGGCGTCGGCGGGCGTCCCCATGGCCGAGGGCGGCGACGTCACCGGCGCGGACTTCGACGCGGGCGACTTCGGCGGCGGCTTCGGAGGCGGCGACTTCGGCGGGGGCGGGGACTTCGGGGGCGGCGGCGGGGACTTCGGCGGAGGGCTCTAGGGCGGGTCCTGAGGCGCCGGGCCCCCGGGTCACGGGCCCACGCCCCGGGTCACGGGGCTCGGGGAGAGAGGGCTTGACGGGACACCGGTCGAGCGAGACGATACGTATCGTCTACAACGTCATGCGACGTTCGTCTCCGCATGGCGTTCGGCGAGCGACCCACCCCGGAGGTTCCGATGCCCCACCCCGTCACCGAGTCCTACGTCTCGCCGGCCCCCGGTGTCCGCCTGTGGACCGAGCGCCGCGGCGCCCCGGACGCCCCGCCGCTGCTGCTCGTCATGGGCGCGGGCGCCTCCGGGCTCGGCTGGCCGGAGCCGCTGGTGGACGCGCTGGCCGAGCGGCACCTCGTCATCCGGTACGACCACCGCGACACGGGCCGGTCCACGGCGGCGTACGACGAGCACCCGTACCGCCTGGCCGATCTGGCGGGGGACCTCCTCGCCGTGCTCGACGGCCTCGGCGTCGGCCGCGCGCACGCGGTCGGGCTCTCGCTGGGCGGCATGCTGCTCCAGATGGCGCTGGCCGACCACCCGGAGCGGTTCCTCAGCGCCACCCTCATGGGGACGTGCGCGCTGAGCGAGCGCCCGTACGTCGCGCCGGACGGCACGGTCACGGCCGCGGGCGACCTGCCGTCGATCGCGCCGCAGGTTCTGGAGCTGTGGGCGCGGCCCGTCGAGGACCACGGCCTGGAGGCGGAGCTGGACCGGCGCGTGGAGCACTGGCGGGTGCTCGGCGGCTCCCGGCTGCCCTTCGACGCCGCGTACTTCCGCGACCTGGAGCGGGCCGTCATCGCGCACACCGGTTCGTACGCCGCCTCGACGGCGCACGCCAGGGCCGACGACTCCGGCATGCTGCGCACGGACGCGCTGGCGCGCAACGAGGTGCCGACGCTCGTGATCGCGGCCCCGGAGGAGCCGGTCTTCCCGCCGCCCCACCCGCAGCACATCGCCCACGTCGTCGGGAACGCCCGCCTGGTGGAGATCCCCGGCATGGGGCACGCGCTGCCCCCGGCCGTGCACGGCCCCCTGGCGGAGGCGGTCCTTCAGCACACGGCCGGCGCGGTGGCGGGGGTCACGCCTTCTTGACGGCGGAGACGTCGAAGCGCAGCTTGATCTTGTCGGACACCAGGACGCCGCCGGTCTCCAGGGCCGCGTTCCAGGTCAGGCCCCAGTCGGAGCGCAGCAGTTCGGCCCGGCCCTCGAAGCCCACGCGCTCGTTGCCGAACGGGTCCTTGGCGGCGCCGTTGAACTCCAGGTCGATGGTGATCGGCCTGGTGGTGCCGAGGATCGTCAGGTCGCCGGTGATCCGGTAGCCGTCACCGCCGAGCGCCTCGGCCGCGGTCGAGCGGAAGGTCATCGTCGGGAACTCCTCCGTCTTGAAGAAGTCTCCGCTCTTGAGGTGCCCGTCGCGGTCGGCGTTGCCGGTGTCGATGCTGTCCATCGCCACCTCGATGACGGCCGTCGACGCGGACGGGTCGGCGCCGTCGAGGCGCAGCGAGCCGCTGACGTCGCGGAAGGAGCCCTTGATGTTCGTGACCATGGCGTGCCGGGCGACGAAGCCGATGGTGGTGTGGGTCGGGTCCAGCGCGTAGTCGCCGGTGAGGGCGGCGAGCTCCGGGCCGGCCTCGGCGGGGGCGGTGGGGGCGGCGGCGGTCGCGCTGTCGTTCTTGCGGAAGAAACCCATGACGTGCTCCTGGGGGACGGGCCGCGTGCCGGGTGGGCGGCGGCAAAAGCGGTTGAATGTTCAACGAGAACGACTCTAGCGCGATTCAGTTCAATATTCAACAGAAAGCCTTGGAGGGTGTTGCGGCGCCACTGCGAGGCGGGGGTGGGGGTGGCGGAGGAGGGGGATGCGAAGGAGGGTGGCGCCACCCGTGGCGCCGCCCCCGGGGTGTGCTGTCGGACGGCCCGGGGCGCGGGTGTCGCCTGCTGGTCATCCGGTCACGGAGGGGGCGGCCCGCGGGGTCGGCCGAGGGGGTGGCCTGGCAGGGTGAGGGTGAGGCCGGGGCGACGCGGGGCCGTCAGGAACTTGCCATGGCACTATTGTGGTGCCATAGTGATGCCATGAATCTCACGCCGTATGTCGACCATCTCCGACAGGAGCTCGCGGTCGCCGCCGAGGCCGGCGGGGAGGACGCGCGCGCGGTCGCCGAGCGTCTGATCGCGCCGCTCGAGTCGGCCACCCGGCTCACGATGCTGAACGTGCTGTCCGCGGCCATGGACGAGGTTACCCGCGACCTCGCCCCCGGCTCGGTCGACGTGCGGCTGCGGGGCGGCGACCCGGACTTCGTGGTGACGCCCCCGCCCGTCGTCGAGGCCTTCGAGGCACCGGCCGCGGCGGCGCCGGCCCGCCCCGCGCCCGCCCCGGCCCCCGCGCCCGATGCCGAGGACGGCGGCACCGCGCGGATCAACCTCCGGCTGCCCATGCACCTGAAGGCGCAGGCCGAGGAGGCCGCCGCGGCGGAGAACCTGTCGGTCAACGCCTGGCTGGTCCGCACCGTCGCCGACGCCCTCCGGCCCCGCGACCCGGCCCCGGTGTCCCACAGCGTCCCGGGCGGCGGCAGCAGCTTCACCGGATGGGCGCGCTGAGCCCCTTGCACAACCACCACCAGGACGAGGACGGCAGCATGCCAACGTTCGACACCCCCCAGCCCATCCACGTCTCGGTGCAGCTCGAGCAGGGGTCGCTGCGGATCACCGCGAGCGACCGCGCCGACACCGTCGTCCACGTGCGCCCGAGCACCGAGTCGCGCGCGCCCGACGTCCGGGCCGCCGAGCGCACCCGGGTGGAGTACGCGAGCGGACGGCTCCTGGTGAAGGGCTTCAAGGACCGGTCCCTGTTCAGCAGGAGCTCGTCGGTGGACGTGGAGATCGCCCTGCCCGAGGGCTCCCACGTGCAGGCCGCCCTGTCCATGGGCGACTTCGCCGCCGAGGGGCGCCTCGGCGAGTGCGAGGTCAAGACGTCCATGGGCGACGTCAGGGTCGCCCGGGCCGGCTCGCTGCGCGCCGAGACCGGGTACGGCCTGGTGCACGTGGACCGGGCCGACGGCGCGGCCGACGTCACCACGGCCTCCGGCCGGGTGCGGCTCGGCGCGGTCGGCGGCACGGCCGTGGTCAAGAACTCCAACGGGGTCACGGAGATCGGCGAGGCCGGGGGCGAGCTGCGCGTCCGCTCGGCCAACGGCGACATCACCGTCGACCGCGCCGACGCCGGGGTCACCGCGAGGACCGCCAGCGGCGGCATCGAGATCGGCCGCGTGACCCGGGGCTCCGTCGTCCTGGAGACCGGCACCGGAAGGATCGACGTCGGCGTCGGCGAGGGCACGGCGGCCTGGCTCGACGTGCAGACCACGTACGGTACGGTGCGTCAGTCCCTCGGCCCGGCCAAGGGCCCCGACGACTCCGGCGAGACCGTCGAGGTGCGGGCCCGCACCTCGTACGGCGACATCCTGATCCACCGCGCCTGACGCCCGGCCGGGCGCTGGCCCGACCGGGCGCCGGACCCGCCGGCGCGTGGCCGGATCGCAGCCGGACCCTCCCGACCCCCCTGACCCCGCGTCCCGTGGGGCGCCTGTGGCGCTCTCGGGGGGACCGCGCGGCGACCCGCCCGGAGGGGGCTGTTCCGACGTCGGGGTGTGAGGGGAGTCTCAGTCGCCGTGTTGTGGAGTTCCTACAGCAGCGCACCCCTGTGACCAGTGACTTCGGCTGCCTCGGGCGAAAGTTCTGTCCGAGGGTGCCAGGAAAACGCTGCGGAGACTGTGCAGAGTCGACGGTCCGTTTTCGTGCGTCCCCTTCGTAAGGTCGAGAGCATGACCGTTTTGGACGAGGCTGGATCTTCAGCGGGTGAGCCCACCGACGCGCGGGGCCGAGTGGCCGAATTGGCCGGCATCCGGGCCCAGGCCCTGGCCGGGCCCAGCGAGAAGGCGACCGAGGCGCAGCACGCCAAGGGCAAGCTGACCGCGCGGGAGCGGATCGCCCTGCTGCTGGACGAGGGCTCGTTCCACGAGGTCGAGCAGCTCCGCCGGCACCGGGCCACGGGCTTCGGCCTGGAGGCCAAGAAGCCGTACACCGACGGTGTCGTCACGGGCTGGGGCACGGTCGAGGGCCGCACGGTCTTCGTGTACGCCCACGACTTCCGCATCTTCGGTGGTGCCCTCGGCGAGGCGCACGCCACCAAGATCCACAAGATCATGGACATGGCCATCGCGGCCGGTGCCCCGCTGGTCTCGCTCAACGACGGCGCCGGCGCCCGCATCCAGGAGGGCGTCTCGGCCCTCGCCGGCTACGGCGGCATCTTCCAGCGCAACACCAAGGCCTCCGGCGTCATCCCGCAGATCTCCGTGATGCTCGGCCCGTGCGCGGGCGGCGCGGCCTACAGCCCCGCCCTCACCGACTTCGTGTTCATGGTCCGCGACACCTCGCAGATGTTCATCACCGGACCCGACGTGGTCCGCGCGGTGACCGGCGAGGAGATCTCCCAGAACGGCCTGGGCGGCGCCGACGTGCACGCCGAGACCTCCGGGGTGTGCCACTTCGCGTACGACGACGAGGAGACCTGCCTCGCCGAGGTGCGCTACCTCCTCACGATGCTCCCGCAGAACAACCGCGAGAACCCGCCCGCCGCCCCCTGCGACGACCCCGTCGAGCGCCGCTCCGAGGTCCTTCTCGACCTCGTCCCGGCCGACGGCAACCGCCCCTACGACATGGCGAAGGTCATCGAGGAGCTCGTCGACGACGGCGACTACCTGGAGGTCCACGAGCGCTGGGCGCGCAACATCATCTGCGCCCTCGCCCGCCTCGACGGCCAGGTCGTCGGCATCGTCGCCAACCAGCCGCAGACCCTCGCGGGCGTCCTGGACATCGAGGCCTCGGAAAAGGCCGCGCGCTTCGTCCAGATGTGCGACGCCTTCAACATCCCGATCGTCACCCTGCTCGACGTCCCCGGCTTCCTGCCCGGCGTCGACCAGGAGCACGGCGGCATCATCCGCCACGGCGCCAAGCTCCTGTACGCGTACTGCAACGCCACCGTGCCGCGCATCTCGCTGATCCTGCGCAAGGCGTACGGCGGCGCGTACATCGTGATGGACAGCCAGTCCATCGGTGCCGACCTCACCTACGCCTGGCCCACCAACGAGATCGCGGTGATGGGTGCCGAGGGCGCCGCCAACGTCATCTTCCGCCGCCAGATCGCCGCCGCCGAGGACCCCGAGGCCATGCGGGCGCGCATGGTCAAGGAGTACAAGGCGGAGCTGATGCACCCGTACTACGCCGCCGAGCGCGGCCTCGTCGACGACGTGATCGACCCGGCCGAGACCCGGTCCGTGCTGGTCAACTCGCTGGCGATGCTGCGCAACAAGCACGCCGACCTGCCTTCGCGGAAGCACGGCAACCCGCCGCAGTGACGGCGCGCCCCGCACGTCGCCGTCCCGCCGCGCAGCACCCCACAAGGAGATTGCCGCCCATGACGACTCCCACCGGCGTCCGCGCCGACATCCGCGTCGAGAAGGGCCACGCCGAGCCCGAGGAGGTCGCCGCCATCACGGCGCTCCTGCTCGCCCGGGCCGCCGCCCTGCCCGAGCCCGCGCCCGCCGTCCCCCACGGCGGCGACAGGGCCGGCTGGCGCCGCCTGGAGCGCACCCCCGGGTTCCGCGCCCCGCACAGCTGGCAGGGCTGAGCCCGCCCGTCCCTTCCGGACAGCCGCCCCTTGCGGGCGACGGACAACGCCGAGGGCCCCGTACTCCAGCGAGTACGGGGCCCTCTCGGCGTGCCGGGGCGGGGGCGGCGCCGGAAGCTACCGCAGGCGGGCCATCAGCGCGTGCTCGACCAGGGTGATCAGCGCGGACTTCGCGTCGGCCCGGTGCCGGGCGTCCGTCGTGATGATGGGGGTGTCAGGGCCGATCTGCAGGGCCTCGCGGACCTCGTCCGGGGTGTACGGCTGGTGGCCGTCGAAGCCGTTGAGGGCGATGACGAACGGCAGCCCGGAGTTCTCGAAGTAGTCGACGGCGGGGAAGCAGTCGGCGAGCCGCCTCGTGTCGACCAGGACGACGGCCCCGATGGCGCCGCGCACCAGGTCGTCCCACATGAACCAGAAGCGGTCCTGGCCGGGCGTGCCGAACAGGTACAGGATCAGGTCCTGGTCCAGCGTGATGCGGCCGAAGTCCATGGCGACCGTCGTGGTCGTCTTGTCGCCGGTGTGCGTCAGGTCGTCGATGCCTGCCGACGCGGAGGTCATCACGGCTTCGGTGCGCAGCGGGTTGATCTCCGAGACGGCTCCGACGAACGTGGTCTTGCCCACACCGAAGCCGCCCGCCACCACGATTTTCGCGCTGGTGGTGGAGCGGGCTGTTGCTCCGCCGCTAGAGCTTGCGAAGTCCACTGAGCACCCTTTCGAGCAGTGTCACGTCTGGCTGACCGCCGGCGGACTCGTCGCCGCCGGGCTGATGGATGGCGACAAGACCGGCCTCCGCCAGGTCGGCGACGAGGATCCGGGCTACGCCGAGGGGGATGGAGAGCAGTGCCGAGATCTCGGCGACCGACTTGATCTCGCGGCACAGGTTGCAGATGCGCTGATGCTCGGGCAACTGGCCCTGCAACTGATGCGGTTGTGCGGTGGTGTGCACCAGCGCCTCGATGGCGAGCTGGTAGCGCGGCCTGGTGCGGCCGCCGGTCATCGCGTACGGCCGCACCAGCGGGCTGGTGGCGGCCGGCGCCGGCTCGGGGGAGCGGCGCTGCGCGTGCTGGGGCTGGACACGCGGTGCGTACGGCTGCTGCCGGCCGTAGCCGCCCGGAGCCGGCTGGTTGTACGGCCGGCCCGGGACGGACTGGTCGTACGCGCCCGGGGCCTGCGCCTGCGGGCCGGGCTGCCGGTACGGCGGCTGGCGGCGGTGGCTGGGCGCGGAGGGGAAGTTGTACCGGTTCTGCGAACCGTCACCCTGACCCTGGCCGTGGCCGGCGGGCCAGTGGGCCGAAGACGAACCGTCTGGGGGTGTTGCAGCCACGTACTCCTCCTCCGAAACTGTGCCCGGCACCATCGCTGTGGAGCCGCGTCCCGAAACCTTACGGCCCCGGGACGCGAATACGCACCGTCTGTCTGTCAGTTGAGCAGGCTCCCCTGAAGCTCCGCGCGCAGGTCCGGAGTGAGCACCGTCCCGGCGCGGTCGACGAGAAGTGCCATCTCGTACCCAATGAGACCGATGTCCGCTTCTGGGTGGGCGAGTACGGCAAGGGACGACCCGTCAGAAATGGACATGATGAAGAGAAATCCTCGCTCCATCTCCACAACGGTCTGGGTCACCGAGCCGCCCTCGAAGATCCGGGAGGCCCCGGCCGTGAGGGACGTCAGACCCGACGCGACGGCGGCGAGCTGATCGGCTCGGTCGCGCGGGAAGCCTTCGGACATCGCCAGAAGGAGTCCGTCGGCGGAGACCACCACGGTGTGGGACACCCCGGGGGTGTTCTCCACGAAATTGGTGATCAACCAGTTAAGGTTCTGCGCCGCCTGGCTCATCGGGCTCACACTAACGCTCCTGGTTGTAGGTGCTATCAGGGCTGAAGCCCTGGCCATTCGTGTCACTGCCCGCGCTGCGGCCCTGCTGGACGCCGCGGCGCAGGTTGCTCAGCCTGCCCCGGACCTCCTCGGGGTCGCGGGAGACCTGGGGGCCGCCCTGCGGGGTCTGTTCCGCGGTGCCCTCGACCAGGTTGGCCTTGGGCACCCGCCGCGGAAGGCCGGACGAGGTGACCCCGCCCGCCTTGGGCTTCCGCAGCTTCTCGGCACGCTGCCAGCGCTCGTCGTTGGCCGTGCGCCAGCTCTGCGGGTCGCCGTTCGGGCTCTCGCCGTCGCGGCCCTCTTCGTCCTGTGCGGCCGAGGCGCCGCTGCCGTCCGCCGTCGTGCCGCCCCGGCGCGGCAGGCCCGCGCCGGTCAGCTCGTGAGCGGTCGAGGGGGTCGTCGGGGCAGGTCCCGGACGGTCGAAGCCTACGCGCTCGTGCTCGCCCGCGTCAGTCGCCGGGGCGGATTCCGCTTCGGGAGCGTAGTCGCCCTGGTACGGCTCCTGGTACCCGTCACGCAGCGGCCAGTCGTCCTGGTGGGACCGCTCGGGGTAGGCGACGAACGACTCCTGCGCGGTGCCGGCGGCGGCCTCGTGGCCGTCCTGACCGGGCTCCGCATACGCGCCGTCCTGGTAGCCGTCCTGCGTCGTGTAGTACGAGTCGTCGTACGCCTGCTGCGGCTGGTCGTACGTCGGCTGCGCGGCGTACTGCCCGTCGTAGCCGCCCTGGCCCTGCTCGTAACCGGGCACCTGGCCGCCGTCGTACGCGCCCTGCTGCGGGTCGTACGCGCCCGGGGTCCCGTCGTACGCGCCCTGCGAGCCGTCGTAACCGCCGGGCCCCGCGTGCTGCTGGTCGTAGCCCGCGCCCTGCCCGTACGCCTCCTGGCCGCCCTGCACCTCGTCGCGGAACAGCGGGCGCTCGGCGGCGGGCTGCTGGGCCGACTGGGCCTGCGCCTCCAGCGCCGCGCGGCGCTCCTCGCGCAGCAGCGAGCGGCCGACCGGGTCGAGCTGCCCGCCCTGTGCGCCCGGCTCCTGGTAGCGGCTGTCGTCGAAGCCCAGCTCGGCGGCGGTGCGCAGCTCCTCGGCCGGCTGCGCCTGCTGCTCGGGGATGATCGAGGAGACCGTGAACTCGTTGTCCTGCGGGTGGTGTTCGCCACCGCCGCCACCGTGCGTGATGTTCTCCGGCAGCATGACGAGCGAGGTGGTGCCCGCCTGCTCGCCCGAGGGGCGGAGCTGGACGCGGATGCCGTGCCGGTCGGACAGCCGGCCGACCACGAACAGGCCCATGCGCTGGGAGATCGCCGCGTCCACCGTGGGCGGGTTGGCGAGCCGGTGGTTGATGTCCGCGAAGTCCTCGGCGGTCAGGCCGATGCCCTTGTCGTGGATCTCGATCATCACGCGGCCGTCCGGCAGCCGGGTCGCGGTGACCTTCACCTTGGTCTGCGGCGAGGAGAACGTGGTGGCGTTCTCCAGGAGCTCGGCGAGCAGGTGCACGAGGTCGGTCACGGCCAGGCCGTGGATGTCGGCCTCGGGCACGCCCGACAGCTCGATGCGCTCGTACTGCTCCACCTCGGAGGAGGCGGCGCGCAGCACGTCCACGAGCGGCACCGGCTGGTCCCAGCGGCGGCCCGGCTCCTCGCCCGCGAGGACGAGGAGGTTCTCGCCGTTGCGGCGCATACGGGTCGCCAGGTGGTCCAGGCGGAAGAGGCTCTCCAGCTGGTCCGGGTCGGCCTCGTTGTTCTCCAGGTCGGTGATGAGGGTGAGCTGGCCCTCGATCAGCGACTGGTTGCGGCGCGAGAGGTTGGTGAAGATCGCGTTGATGTTGCCGCGGAGCAGGGCCTGCTCGGAGGCGAGCCGGACGGCCTCGCGGTGCACCTGGTCGAAGGCGCGGGCGACCTCGCCGATCTCGTCCGTCGTGGTGATCGGGATGGGCTGGACGCGGGTGTCCACGCGGCCCGGGTCGGTGCGCGAGAGCTGGTCGACCAGCATCGGCAGGCGCTGCTCGGCGATGCCGAACGCGGCGGTGCGCAGGCTGCGCATGGACCGGCTCATCTGGCGGGCCATGAAACCGGCCAGGACGAAGGCGGTGAGGAGGGCGACCACCACGATCGCGCCGGTGATGAAGGCGTCGGTCTTGGCGTCGTCGGCGATGCCGGAGGCCTCGGTCACGGCCTTGTCGGCGAGGTCCGCCTCGATGGCGCGGTACGCGTCGAACTTCGCCGTGGTGGCGTCCCACAGCGTCGTGGCGGTGACGCCCTGGTCCGCGAGCTCCTCGCGGGCGCTCGGCTGGGTGCTCGGCATGTTCGCGATCAGCCCGAGGGCCTTCTCGCCGCGCGGCAGCGGGACGTACTTCTCCCCCTTGGCCCGGGCGCGGGCCGCGGCCTCCTCCGCCTGCCTGTCGGCGTCGGCGGCCAGCTTCTTCTGGGCGTCCTCGAGCTTCTTGACGTCGGAGGGCGTACCGCCGCCGGTGTACTCCTGGATGGCGATGTTCTCCAGGTAGGCGTACGACGAGAACGCCATCTTCTGCTTGGCGAAGGCGGCCTGGGTCGGGCCGGGCTTCACCAGCAGGTGCGTGCCGATGGAGCGCTGCAGGGACAGCGCGGCCTTGCCGAGCGAGACGGCGTAGACGGTCCGGCCGTAGGAGGTGATGTTGCCGGTGCCGAGGCCGAGCTCGTTGGCGAACTCCATCAGGGGGTGCTGGATGGCGACGTACGCCTCCTCCGTCTCCACCCCGGGAAGCTTGGTGGTGTACGCGGCCTCGCGCAGGCCCTCCAGCTTCGGCTCGACCTTCTTGAAGCCGGCGAGCCGGCGCTCCAGGCCCTCCTTGTGCGGCATGTCGGCGGCGGTGTCGGCGAAGGCCCTGGCGGCCTCGTCGGTGGCCTTGCGCGCCTTGACGACCTCCGGGTCGTCCTTCTCGCCGCGCAGCAGCGGCGCGGCGGAGACGTCCCGCTCCTCGATGAGGCGGTTGCCGTAGTCCAGTGAGGCGCGCACCAGACGGGCCGTGGCCTCGGCGTCGCGGGCTTCGTCCCAGGTGTCGATGGCGCCCTTGACCTGGAAGCCGCCCATGACCAGGCCGACGAGCACGGGTATGAGGAGGATGGCGTTCAGGCGGGTGGGTACACGCCAGTTGCGCGGCGACAGCCGGCCGCCGCTGGCGGCCGGTGGCTCACTGCCGGGTACGTCCGCGGCCGGCTCCGCCGCTCGCGGGGGCGGGGTGAAGTTGCCCCGCGTGTCCCGATCCGGGGGTGCGGGGCTCGTCTTGCTTCGCCTCACTCGACCAACAACCTCTCGGCGGCGGCTCCCGCGCTGGTGCCGCTGTCGTCTCCAAGGGCCCGTGCTACTGGGCAGTTCAGCGCATTCCAGCACGTCAGGTGGTGCTCTTCCAAACAGTAGGAAGGGAGTGGCGCGAGTGGTGTAAGCCTCAGATAAATCGGTCATAAAGAGCGAGCCCCGCCAAAAGGCGGGGCTCATGTGAGCACAGTGAGACCGGCCGGTCGCGATGCGTGTTCGGCGTCGGCCGCATTCTCTGTCGAAACGTTATGAACACGGCAGTCGTCCGTGTCAAAGGACACAGATCGTTCCGTGCGATATACGGCAACTTCCGTATGTCTTCGCCTACTTGAGTCGTGCCATCAATGCGTGCTCGACCAGCGTAATCAAGCCACTCTTTGCTTCCGCACGCTGTCGCGCGTCGGTCGTGATGATCGGGGTGTCCGGTCCGATCTGCAGCGCCTCGCGGACTTCCTCGGGGGTGTACGGCTGCTGGCCGTCGAAGCCGTTGAGGGCGATGACGAACGGCAGCCCGGAGTTCTCGAAGTAGTCCACGGCCGGGAAGCAGTCGGCCAGGCGCCGGGTGTCGACCAGGACGATGGCGCCGATCGCGCCGCGCACCAGGTCGTCCCACATGAACCAGAAGCGGTCCTGGCCCGGCGTGCCGAACAGGTAGAGGATCAGGTCCTGGTCGAGCGTGATACGGCCGAAATCCATCGCCACCGTGGTGGTCTTCTTGTCACCGGTGTGGGTGAGGTCGTCAATACCGGCCGACGCCGACGTCATCACCGCTTCGGTACGCAGCGGGTTGATCTCGGAGACCGCGCCGACGAACGTGGTCTTGCCCACGCCGAAGCCGCCCGCCACCACGATCTTGGCGGAGGTGGTGGACCGGGCGACGGGAGCGGAGTCCGCGAAGCCGCCCACCTCAGAGCTTGCGAAGTCCACTGAGCACCCTTTCGAGCAGAGTCACATCAGGCTGGCCACCGGTGGTCTCGTCGCCGCCGGGCTGGTGGATCGCGACGAGCCCGGCCTCGGCCAGGTCGGCGACGAGGATGCGGGCGACGCCGAGCGGCATCGAGAGCAGCGCGGACACCTCGGCCACCGACTTCACCTCGCGGCACAGGTGGCAGATCCGCTGGTGCTCGGGGAGCAGCCCCATGAGCTGGGCCGGGTCCGCCGTGGTGCTGACCAGCGCCTCGATGGCGAGCTGGTAACGGGGCCGGGTCCGGCCACCGGTCATCGCGTACGGGCGCACCAGCGGCTGGTCACCCTCCATGCCGTAGCCGGCATGAGCGCCGTACGGGTCATGAGAGGCGGTGGGCGGGTTCATGGATCCTCCGGGCGGGACAGCAGTCGTCTGCGTTCCGTCTGACATCAGCCGGGTGGGGGCCTTCGGTGGCGGCCGGACGGTGGGTGGTTGCGTTCGGTCCGGTCCCCGGCCGGTGGGGCGGCCGGGGGCGGCTACGGCGGGCCGGGGGACCCGCGCGCCGGGCTAGTGGAGCAGGCTGCCCTGCAGTTCGGCGCGCAGGTCCGGGGTGAGGACGGTGCCCGCGCGGTCCACGAGCAGCGCCATCTCGTAGCCGACGAGGCCGATGTCGCACTCCGGGTGCGCCAGTACGGCGAGCGACGAGCCGTCGGAGATGGACATGATGAACAGGAAGCCCCGCTCCATCTCCACCACGGTCTGGGTGACGGCCCCGCCCTCGAAGATCCGGGAGGCCCCGGCCGTCAGGGAGGTCAGGCCGGAGGCGACGGCCGCGAGCTGGTCGGCGCGGTCGCGCGGGAAGCCCTCGGACATCGCGAGAAGCAGGCCGTCGGCGGAGACCACGACCGTGTGGGACACCCCGGGGGTGTTGTCCACGAAGTTGGTGATCAACCAGTTCAGGTTCTGTGCCGCCTGGCTCATCGGACTCAACTAACGCTCCTGCTGGTGAGTGGGGCGAGGGAAACTGCCGGTCTGGCCGGTTCCGGCCTGGCGGCCCTGCTGGATGCCCCGACGAAGGTTGGTCAGCCGGCCGCGCACGTCGTCGGGCGCGCGGGAGACCTGCGGACCCGAGCTGTCCTGCGCCTGCTGCGCGGTGCCCGCCACGAGGTTCGCCCGTGGCACGCGGCGCGGCAGACCGGAGGTGGTGACGCCGCCCGCGGTGGGCTGCCGGACGCGCTCGGCCTGCCGGCCCAGCTCGTCGTTGGGCGTGGCGCGCCACGTGGTGGTGCCGGTGGTGCTGCTGGAGTTCTGCGGTGCGCTCCGGCCGAACGGGCTGTCCGGCTGCGGGGCCTGCGGCGCCTGGGGCGCGGGATCCACCGGGCGCTGCGCGAGCGGCTCCGCGGGGGACTGCTGCTGCGCGTGCGCGCCCTGGGGTCGTGTGGCGCCGAGCGGCCGCTGCGGCTCACGCTGCGGCAGCCGCGCCTCACCGCGCCGCGGGAGACCGGGCTCGCGCTGCGGCAGCCGCGGCTGGGCACCCCCCGGCTCCTGGCCGCGGGCGCCGCGCTGCGGCAGGTCCGTGCGGTGGCCCGGCCCGGCGTCCGGACCGGCCTGGCGGTTCCGCTCGGCCTGCGCCCGCTCCTGCTCGGCCTGCGCCTGGCGCTCCTGCTCGGCCTGCTGCTGGGCCTGCGCCTGCTGCTGGGCCTGCTGTGCCTGCTGCTGTGCCTGCTGTTCGGCCTGCTGCGAGAACCAGTTGGTCTCCAGCGTGTCGTACAGCGGCGTACGGCCGTCGAGCGGCCCGGACGCGGGCGGCAGCGCCTCCGCCTCCGACTGCTGGGGCTGCTGCGCCTGCTGCGGGAGCTGTGCCTGGGGAAGCTGCTGGTGCGCCCCGGTCCGGTCCAGGTCCGCGTGCGGGGCCTGGTCGCGGTGCGGCGCGGGCGGACGCGGCACGTGGTGCTCGCCGCCCTGGTCGTACTCGGCGGAGGGGTGCGCGGGACCGCCCGCCCGGGGCGCCGCCGGAGCGGGCGTGCCGAAGACGTCGGAGCGCACGAACTCGCCGGTGCCCTGCGCGCCCGCGCCGCGGCCCTCGCCCTGGGTGCCGGGCGGCGGGCCGTCGAAGTCGGGGCGCTCGAACTGCGCGGTCGAGCCGGGGCCCTGCACGTCGCCACCGAGGCCCACCGGGCTCGGGAACTGCCCCGTCGCCTCGGGCTCCTCGTGACCCCGGGGGGTGTCGAAGGGCTCGCGCGCCACCTGCGGCTGCGCGTTCTCGTCGCTCCAGCTCGGGACGCGGGGCTGCTGCGGGGCACCGCCGGGCAGCTCGGCCCGCGGCCCGCCGCGCGGCGGGAGCTGCGGCCGGCGGCCCTGGTCACCGGCGCCGCCGACGGCTTGGCCCGCGTCGTTCGTCCGCTGCTGCGGCACCGGGGGCTGCGGCATGCCCGCGCCACCGCGGCCGCC
>NZ_JASCXL010000124.1:0-28009 GCF_030010595.1 Streptomyces sp. CC224B
GTCCGATGACCTGTCCCCGCGCGAGCTGTCCTCCGCGCTGCGCGAGCTCGCCGGGAGCGGTGAGGCGCCCGCGCCCAGGGCGGGCGCGCAGGTCCGCCGCCGCGCCGGGGCCGGGCGCCGGCGCCGGCACGCCGCCGTCTGGGGCGGGGCCGCCGTCGCCGCGGGCGCCCTCGTGCTCGGACTGACCGCCGGTCTCGGCGGCGGCTCGGGGGACGGCTCCGGCGGGCGCCCGGTCCCGCCCGCCGCGCCGAGCACGCGCTCCGCCGCGCCCGACGCGACCGTCGACCTGGCCGGGCGGACGCTGGTCGTCGGGGACCGGCGGCTGCCCGTCTCCTCCGGGAGCGCCCGCCACCCCACGGAACCGGGCCGCATGACGGTCGTCGCCAAGCACCGCACGAAGCGGTTCTCCAGCGAATCGGTCGGCCTCGGGAAGGAGTACGACGTCACGCTCCCCTGGGTGCTCGAACTGCGCGGCCCGGACGGCGCCACCAACTACGTCGTCGCCCTGACGTACGCCGAGCAGGCCCCCGGCCGACAGGACACCACCCGGGGCTGGATCGGACTCCGGCCCGCCGACGCGCAGTGGCTCTACGGGCACCTGGACCCGGGGTCCGTCCTGTCGGTCGAGGGCAGGGCCCCCGGCACACCCGCCGCCCCGCGCTGAGGAGCACCACACGGGGAAGCCCGCCGACACACGTGAGGGGCGGCCCCATCGGAACCGCCCCTCCTGGAGTGCTGGGATCAGCGGCCCCAGCCGGTGTCGTTGTCATCCCCCATGACGTGTCTCCCCCGTAGTGAGTCGAGTCGTACCTCGTGCGTCGTGCCTCTTGCGTCGTGCCTCTTACGTCGTGCTTCGTGCGTCGTGCCTCTTGCGTCACGCGGTGCGCGTCGCGCCCTGTGCGACGTGCGGTGCGCGTCGTGCTGTCGGAACACCTCGATGGTGCCCTGCGACTCGCCCCACTCAAAAGGGATTTATGGGGGGATGGGGCTTCTGGAACGTCATCGCGACAGTCCGGGCGCCGGTCGGAGACATTCCGCGCTCAGGCCACCGCCGCCTCGGCAAGGCGCGCCAGCACCGCGTCCACCGTCCGGTCCACCGTCAACTCGGAGCTGTCGAGCCACAGTCCGATGCGCGGGGTGTCCGCCCGCAGCCCCTGGTCGAGCGCCTCGACCGTCCACTCGCCGTACCCGGTCTTGTTCCGGGCGGCCTCCCGGGCCGCGACCGCGTCCGGGCGCGGGGCGAGCACGACGACGTACAGGGGGCGCGTGCGCACCAGTCCGACGTACCGCTCCAGTTCCTCACCGAGGATGACGTCCTGGATGATCGCGGTGAAGCCCGCGGCGGCGTAGGCGTCGGCCGTGGCCGCCGACAGGCCGTAGCGGAGCCGGAGCTGGGCCTCCGCCTCGCCGCCCGCCCCGGGCTCGTACTCCTCGCGGCCGGAGACGATCATGCGCCGGAAGACGTCCCCGCGGACGTGCGCGGCCCGTGGCAGGCGCTCGGCGAGCGCCTGCGCGACCGTGGACTTGCCGGCGGCCATGATGCCGGTGATGACGACGACCCCCTCGGGGCCCGCGCCGGTACGCGCTTCGCTGGTGTGCACGCGCGCGAACGTACCGCAGGGCGCCCCCGCGGATCTTCCCCTTTTCCGGCGGCCACCGGGCGGCACCGGTACGCATCGGCACGGCACGCATCGGCACCGGTACGCATCGGCTCCGGCAGCCGCCCGCGCCGAGGGCCGCAGCGGCCCGCCGGGAAGGCCGTCAGGCCAACTCCGCCCCCACCGCCGCCTGCGGCCGGATCGGCAGCCGGTTGACGGGGCGGCCCGTCGCCGCCCGTACCGCCGACGCGATCGCCGCCGGGGACGTGACCACGGGCACGGCGCTGGCCGCCTTCGCCCCGAAGGGGGCCACGACGTCGCGCTCCTCCACGAGCTTCACGATGCGGATGTCCGGCGCGTCCAGGGCGGTCGGCAGGGCGTAGCCGGTGAGGTCGGGGTGGCGGACGATGCCGCGCGGCGTGCGGAGGTTCTCCGTGAGCGCCGCGCCCACGCCCTGGGTGACGCCCGCCTCGATGCGCACCCGGAGCTGCGCCGGGTTGAGGACGCGGCCGACGTCCTGGGCGACGGCGAGCTCCACCACGCGGACGGAACCGAGTTCGATGTCCACGTCCACGACCGCGCGGATCGCGCAGAAGGCCATGCCCACGAAGGCGTCGCCCTGACCGTCCGCGTCGAGCGGCTCGGTGGGGTGCGGGCGGCACTGGGCGGTGGCCCACAGCTCCTTGCCCTCCATGGCCTCCTCGACGGTCGTGGAGAGCACGCCGTCGTACGACGTGATCCTGCCGTCGGTGATCTGGAGCAGCTCGGTGGACATGCCGAACTTGTGCGCCAGGGGCTGGAGGAGCTGGGCGCGGACCATCTTCGCGGCCCGCTCCACCGCGCCGCCCGACACCCAGGTGTGGCGGCCGTGGCAGCTCGGGCCCGCCGGGGGCTGGTCGGTGTCCACCGGGGCGACGCGCACGTCGTCGACGCCGAGGATCTCCTGGACGATCTGGCGGGCGAGCGTAGCGAAGCCCTGGCCGGTCTCGACGGCCGCGCAGATCACCGTCGCCACGCCGTCGTGCACCTTCACGGTGGCCGTGGCGACCTCGTCCGCGCCCTCCCCGCCGAGGAGCTGCACCATGCCGAGGCCGTAGCCGACGCCGCGCCGCACGGCGGCCGGCTCACCCGCGCCCTCGGGGCCGCCGGGCAGCAGCCACTCCTCCGGCGGGGTGTCCTTGGGCAGCTCGGGCAGTGGGAAGTCGCGCACGGCGGTCAGGAGTTCGGCCACCGGGGCCGGACATGTCACCGTCTGTCCGGTGGGCAGGACGTCGCCGGTCGCCATCGCGTTGCGCAGCCGCACCTCGGCCGGGTCGAGGCCCAGCTTCTTGGCGAGCTTGTCCATCTGGGCCTCGTACGCCGCGCACACCTGGAGGGCGCCCTCGCCGCGCACGTGCCCGGAGGGCGGGTTGTTCGTCCGGACGGCCCAGCCCTCGACGAAGGCGTTCGGGACGACGTAGGGGCCGCAGGCGAACGAGACGGCGGCGGCCAGCGCGTCCCCCGACGTGTCCGCGTAGGCGCCCGCGTCGAGCAGGATCTGCGCCTCGACCTTCACCAGGCGGCCCTCCGCGTCCGCGTGGTGGCGGTAGCGCAGCAGCGTCGGGTGGCGGTGGGCGTGGCCGAGGAAGGACTCCTCGCGGGTCGCGGCGAGCTTGACCGGGCAGCCCGTGCGCAGCGCCAGCAGGCCGAGCGGGAGCTGGAAGCTCGCGTCCTCGCGGTCGGCCGTCGCGCCGGGCACGCCCGTGACGACGACCTTCACCAGGTCGGGGGTGAGGCCGTACGCGGCGGCGGCCCGGTCGCGGTCGCCGTGCGGGTCGGTCGAGGCCACGTACAGCTCGACCCCGCCGTCCGGGCGCGGCACCGCGAGCCCCGCCTCCGCGCCGATCGGCGCGGGGTCCTGGCGGCCGATGCGGTACAGGCCCTCGACGACGACCTCGCCGGTGGCCCCGGGGTCGCCGTGGCGCAGCGGGATGTGCCGGATGAGGTTGCCGTCGGGGTGCAGCGGCGCGGCCTCGAAGGCCTGCTCGGGGTCGGTGACCGGGTCGAGCGCCTCGTACTCGACGATGATCGCCGCGGCGGCCATCCGGGCCGTGTCAGGGTGGTCGGCGGCGACGGCGGCGATGGGCTCGCCGTGGTGGCGCACGACGTCGGCGGCGAACACCGGCCGGTCGGGGGTCTTGCGGCCGTGCAGGGCCGCGCCCGGCACGTCCTCGTGCGTGACGACCGCGTGGACGCCCGGCAGCTCCCGCGCGTGGGTGGTGTCGATGGACACCACGCGCGCGTGCGCGTGCGGGGAGCGCAGCACGGCCGCCCACAGCAGGCCCTCGGCCCACAGGTCGGAGGCGTAGGGGAAGGTGCCCTCGGTCTTGGCCCTGATGTCCGCCGACGGCAGCGAGGAGCCGATGCCGTGCGGCACATCGGCCCCCGCGCCGGACGCGGGGTCGGCCGCGGTGACGGCTTCGTCGGTCACGCCGGTCACGCCTGCTCTCCGTCCTGTCCGTACGGGCCCGCCTGGCGCGGGACGCGCGCCTCCCCGGCGGCGGCCTGCTCGTCCTGCTCCTGCTCGGCGGCGGCACCCTGGGCCGCGCGCTCGGCGACCACGTCGCGCACCGCGTCCAGGACGCCGCGGTAGCCCGAGCAGCGGCACAGGTTGCCGCAGAGCGCGCGGCGGGTCTCCAGGTCGCTGGGCGCGGGGTTGCCCTCCAGGAGGTCGTGCAGCGTCATGGCCATGCCGGGGACGCAGAAGCCGCACTGCACGGCGCCGCAGTTGGCGAGCGCCCGCTGGACGTCGGAGGGCTGCCCGTCGGCGGCCAGGCCCTCGACGGTGCGCACCTCGCTGCCCGCGGTGGTGGCCGCGGGCACCAGGCAGGAGGCCACGAGCCGCCCGTCCACCTGGACGTTGCAGGCGCCGCACTCGCCCTGCGAGCAGCCGTCCTTGGCGCCCGCGAGGCCGAGCCGCTCGCGCAGGACGTAGAGCAGCGACTCGCCGATCCAGGCGTCGGTGACGGGCCGGTCGGAGCCGTTGACGCGCAGGACGTAGGAGACCAGGGGGTGCTCGTCGTGGTGCGCGACGGGCTCGGGCTCCTGTGGTGCCTCTTCGGGGTCCGGCTCCGCGTCCGCCGGGGGCTGCGGCTCGGTGGCGGCGGCCGGTTCCTGGTCCGGAACCGGTACGGGATCCGGGTCCGGCGCGGGATCCGGGTCCGGCGCGGGATCCGGCTCCGGGGCGGCCACGGGTGCGGCGGGGGCCTCCGGATCGGCGGCGGGTTCGGGCCCGGCGTCGGCGACGGGGACGGGCTCCGCGGGGGCGGGCTCAGCGGCGGCGGTGTCCTCCTCCGGCTCCTCCGGGGCCGGGTCCGCGTCCGCGTGCTCCGGGGGGAGAACCGTCTCCTCGGGGGCGGCGGCCTCCACCTCGACGGGCACGAACTCCGGCGTGTACCCGTCGGCCACGTGCTGCGGCTGGAGGGCCTGCTCGGGCTCGTCGGGCGCGGCGGGCGGCTCGTGGGCGGCCGGTGACTCGTGGGCGGCCGGCGGCTCGGGCGCGGCGGGCGGCTCGGGCGGGGCCACCGGCTGCGGCTGCGCCGCCTCTTCCGGTACGTCCCGGGCGGGCCCGATCGAGCCGTCCGGGCGCTGGGCGACGACGAACAGCTTGGCCGTCCGCTCGAAGGGGGTCTCCTCGGCGGAGGCGCGCTGTGCCGCTTCCTGGGCGGCGGGAGCCTCCTCGGGGGCCGCGGGGGCCTCCGGCGCGTCCACGGGGGCTTCGGGCGCCTGGGCGGGCCAGGACGTCGCCCAGGGCGCGGGCGCGCCCCCCGGCAGCGTCGCGGGCGGCGTACCGCCCCACTGGGCCGCGAGGGACGACGCGGCGAACTCGCCCGATTCGTCCGGGAGGTCACCGTCCGCCACCGGGATGGACCACTGCCCGGTCACGTCGTGGGCCGCGGGCGCGTGCCCGCCGCCGAGCGTGTGCCCGCCGCCCGCGTGCGGCTGCTCCGGCGCCACCGCGTCCGCGAACGTCCACTGGCCGGTGGCCCGGGGGTCGTAGACGTCGTGGACCGGCCGGCCGTCGTACGGGTGCTCGGCCGGCCGACCGTCGTAGGGACCGTCGGCGGAGGAGCCGTCGTACGGACCGTCGACGGAAGGGCCGTCGTACGGACCGTCGGCCGCGGGACCGTCGTACGAACCGTCGGCCGCGGGACCGTCGGCCGCGGGGCCGTCGTAGGCACCCTCGACCGGCTCACCGTACGGGTGGTGCGGGTGGTGCGGGGCGTGGCCGGGCTGCTCGTAGGGGTCGTGGCCGCCGTGCCCGTGGCGCGCGGACGGGTCCGGCCAGCTCACGGTCTGCGTGCCGCCGCCGGCGGCGGGCGCGGCGCCCGTCACCTCGGGGGGCAGCACCCACACACCCGTGGCGGCCGGGTCGGTGGCGTCCGCGGCCGTCGGCGCGACCGTTATCTGCGGCGGTACGTAGCCGTGCCCGGGGGCGGCGAGCGGCGCCGCGTCGGCCATGCCCTCCGGGAGCTGGACGAACGCCGTGGCGTCGGCGTCGTACTCGCCCTGCGGGAGCGGCTCCCAGCCGCCGCCCGCCCCGTTGTTCCGACCGTCGGTCACGACAGTGCCCTCCCCAGTGCTCGTCGGGCCAGCGCGGCGACGGTGCGCCGCAGGTGCAGTACGGCGGGCGGGTGCGGCCGCTCGCTGCCGTCCTCGGCGGGCGGCTGGTCCGGGATGCAGGCGGCGGCCACGTACTCGCCGAAGGCCGTCAGGGCCTCCGGTACGAGCCCGCGCTCGCCGTCCCAGTCGATGAGCCCGGCCACCCACTGCTCCGCCTCCAGGGGGCGCAGGGGCATGGGCGCGATCGCCCCCACCGCGCAGCGCACACCCCGGCGCGCGGGGTCGAGGACCAGCGCGACGGAGGCGAGGGCGCGGCCCGGGCCGGTGCGCCCGGTGGCCTTCAGGAAGACCTGGGGGGCGTGCAGGATGGGCACGCGCACGTAGCCGACGAGTTCGCCGGGGCGCAGCATCTCCATGCCCGCGAGCAGGTGGGAGACCGGGATCTCGCGCCGGGCGCCGCCCGGCCCCGCGATGATCAACACGGCTTCGAGTGCGGCGAGTACGGGCAGCGAGTCACCGGTGGGCGCGGCCGAGGCGATGTTGCCGCCGAGCGTGCCCGCGTTGCGGATCTGGGGCGGTCCCGCGGCGCGCGCGGCGGCGGCGAGCGCCGGGATGAGCGCCGCGAAGTCGGGGCGGCCCATGCGCGCGTGGGTGAGCCCGGCGCCGAGCAGCGCGTGGCCGTCCTGGTACTGCCAGCCGCGGATCTCGCTGATGCGGCCGAGGCCGACGAGCGCGGCGGGGCGCAGCAGGCCGGCGTTGACCGACGACATCAGGTCCGTGCCGCCCGCGACGGGCACGGCTGCGGGCACGGCGGCGAGCGCCGCGACGGCCTCGTCGAGCGTGGCGGGCAGCGACACAGACTGCGCCCCCTGCGCCGCCCGCGGTGCGTGCGTGGTCAAAACCGGCTGCCCCTTCCCGATGGCCCGGCCCTTGCGTGCCGTGCTCACCGTTACGCCTGTTCCGCCGTACGGTACGTGCTCACAACCCGGACGTGGCAACTCTGGCACATCTTCACCGAGCCCCGGCGCGGGGGTCCGCTAGGAGACGTTCGTCCGCAGACCTGGGGGATATGCCGTTTTCGCACGCCCTCGCCGGTCAGCGGGAATTGCCGGTCTTCGGTCAGCCTCGTACGGCTTTCTCCTGGCGGCCCACGGTCGCAGGGCGGACCGCCGGGAGCACGCGCGCGGGGCGGACCTCACACGTTTGGGGGCGCCCCCTCGATCGGGCGTCCGAGCACGCCAGGACGTTTCTGCCAGGGCAGCGGACCACCCGGCGGGCGGTAGGCCACGCCGAGGGCGTCAAGGCGCGCGTAGTGGGCGGTCATCCGATCCTGGAAACCGGTGAAGTCGCGCGCGGCGGGCGCCGGGAGCGCACTCCACGCGACCTCCGCGAACGCCGCGAGCCTCGGAAACACCTGGTAGTCCACGCGTGCGGGGGACTCCATGACCTCGGTCCAGACGTTGGCCTGGGTGCCGAGCACGTGCCGGGCCTCGTCCTCGGTGAGCTCCTGCGGCACCGGCTCGAAGCGGTAGACGTCCTCCAGGGTGCGCACGAAGCCGATTGGCACGGGCTCGTCGGCGCCGCCGTGCTGCCGGTGGTCCAGATAGACGTGCTGCTCGGGGCACATGACGACGTCGTGGCCCGCCTTGGCCGCCGCGATGCCACCGCCGTAGCCGCGCCAGGAGGACACGGCCGCGCCCTCGGCGAGCCCGCCCTCCAGGATCTCGTCCCAGCCGATGAGCCGACGCCCGCGCGCGGAGAGCCACTTGTCGAAGTGCCGGATGAACCAGCTCTGCAACTCGTCCTCGTTGCTGACCCCGAGCTGCTCGATGCGCTCCTGGACGGCCTGGGAGTCCTTCCACTGCTCCTTGGGGCACTCGTCGCCACCGACGTGGACGAACGTCGACGGGAACAGCTCCAGGACCTCCTCGAAGACCCCTTCGTAGAAGCGGAGCGTGCCGTCGGTGGGGGCGAGGACGTTGGGCGTGACGCCCCAGGTGTCCCAGACGGACAGGGCCGCGGTGTCGATGACGTCGGTGTTGCCGAGTTCGGGGTACGCGGCGATGGCGGCCTGCGAGTGACCCGGTACGTCGATCTCCGGTACGACGGTGATGTGCCGGGCCGCCGCGTACGCGACGATCTCGCGGATGTCCTCCTGGGTGTAGAACCCGCCGTGCGGCTTCTCGTCCCACAACTCCGACGCGCGGTGGCCCCACTTGGTGCGCGCCCGCCAGGCCCCGACCTCGGTGAGCCTCGGGTAGCGCTTGATCTCCACGCGCCACCCCTGGTCGTCGGTGAGGTGGAAGTGGAAGACGTTCAGCTTGTGCGCGGCGAGCAGGTCCAGGTAGCGGAACACGCCCTCCTTGGGCATGAAGTGCCGCGCCACGTCGAGCATCATGCCCCGCCAGCGGAAGCGGGGGGCGTCCTCGACGACGCCCGCGGGCACGGTCGCCCGCCCGGCGGTGACCGGGGCCCTGCGGAAGGCCGCCGGGCCGAGGAGCTGACGCAGCGTCTGGGCGCCCCAGAAGACGCCGGCCGCGTCGCCGCCGAGGATCTCGACGCCGTCGCCGGTGACGGTCAGGCGGTACGCCTCGGGGGCGAGCGCCTCGTCCCCCTCGGCGATGCGCAGGGCGAGGGCGCCGGGGGTGCCCTCGGGGGCGGGGGCGAGCGGGAGTTGGTAGGCCGCCCCCAGCGTCGTGCGCAGCCAGCGCTCGGTGGACTCGGTGCCGGGGCCTGCCCAGAGCGTGGTCGACGCGTCGACGGTGAAGCCGTCGCCGCCCTGTGCGCCCTCGGCGCGGGCGGGCGCCGGGATCAGTTGCTCGAAGGTCATGGGGAGGAGGCTGCCATGGGCGTGCACGGGGTGAAAGGGGCTTTGCGGCCTGCGCAACGGGGGCTGGCCCCTGGGCCTTGAGCGGGGGCTGACCCCTGGGCCCTGGGCCGGGCATCGGCGCTCCGCGCCTTGTCCTCAATCGCCGGACGGGCTTGACCGTCGCGGTGCGCGCATCGTCGCCAGCTGCCGGTGCGGTTCGCTGTGTCGCGCTGCGCGCTTGTCCTCAAACGCCGGACGGGCTGGAACTACCTGTGCTGCGCGCATCGCCGCCGACTGCCGGACCGGCTCGCTTTATCGCGCTCCGCGCTCGTCCTCAAACGCCGGACGGGCTGAGGGGGTCGCGGCTGTGTGCTCGTTCCTGGACACCCGGGCCACACGGGTGGGCGGGTGGGAAGCTCGACGTTGGAGGAGAGCCGCAGCCGCCAGGTCGGGGTCCCGCCTGGACACCCGGGGCTGCACGGGCGGGCGGGTGGGAAGCCTGACGTTGGACGAGAGCCGCAGCCGGCAGGTCGGGGCTCCGCCTGGACACCTGGGGCCGCGCGGGTGGGCGGGTGGGAAGCCCGGCGTTGGACGAGAGCCGCAGCCGGCAGGTCGGGGCCCGGCCTGGACACCCGGGGCCGCACGGGCGGGTGGGTGGGCGGGGTGGCCGGCGGGGTGGGCTCCACCGGGCACCGGGGTGGTACGGGTGGGTGGGTGGGCAAGGGGCACCCGGGGCGCCGGGGGGGCAAGGGGCGCCCGGGGTGGTCGGCCGGGCGCGAGGGCGGCTACTTCTTGCCGCCGTCCTTGCCGCCCTTGTCCTTGTCCCCGCCCGCACCCATGGACTCGTAGATCTCCTTGCACATGGGACAGACGGGATACTTCTTCGGGTCGCGGCCGGGGACCCACACCTTGCCGCAGAGCGCGACGACGGGGGTCCCGTCGAGGGCGCTCGCCATGATCTTGTCCTTCTGGACGTAGTGCGCGTAGCGCTCGTGGTCACCGTCGCCGTGCGACACCTGCGGCGTCGGCTCTACGAGGGTCCCCGTACCTGCCCCGCGCTCGGGCTCGGGCTCAAGAGTGCTCATAAGTGCCAAGGGTACTCACGCCCGGCGCGTCCTGGCAGCGGCTGTCACCCGGGCCGCGCCCGCCGCGCGGCGCCGCCAGGTGGACGGCCAGGCCCAGCGCGGCCACCCCGGCCGCCACCCACGGCAGGGCGCCCGCGCCGAGCCCCGCCGACAGGGCGAACCCGGCCGCGCCGGAGCCCACGGCGCTGCCCAGGTAGAGGGCGGAGTTGTTCAGGGCCAGGGCCACCGTGCCGCGCTCGGGGCTCAGGGCCAGGAGGCGGTGCTGCTGCGGCACTTGGAAGGCCCAGCCCGCCGCGCCCCACACCACGAGCGCCGGGAAGGCCGCGGCACCGAGCAGCGGAAGGGAGGCCTCCGAGACGGTCAGGAGAACGACGATCCCCGTCACAAGGGCGAGGACCCGGCCCGTACGGTCCACCAAGGGGCCCGCGAGCACGCTGCCGAGCACCCCGCCGATCCCCCAGGCCCACAGGTACGGCGCCACGTCGCCCTCGCCGACGCCGCCCGTCGCGTCCAGGACCGGCGCGAGGTAGGTGTACAGGCCGAGGCTGGACACCGCCCCCAGGAAGGACACGCCCACGACAGGCAGGACGGCCCGGTCGGTGAGCGCCCCGAGCCGCGCCCGCAGCGGCACGGAAGGCTGCGCCGGGACCTGTGGCAGGCCCACCGCGAGGCCCGCGAGCGCGACCGCGCCGAGCCCCGTGACCAGCCACATCGTGGACCGCCACGAGGTGTGGTCGGCGAGCAGCACCCCGAGCGGCACGCCGAGCACCGTGCCCGAGCTCATCCCGCCCATCACCAGGGCGAGCGCCCGCCCGCGCCGCTCGGGCCCGGCGAGCGCGGCGGCGGCCGCCGTGGACTGGGACGCGTACACCCCGGCGCCGACGCCCGCCACGGCCCGGGCGGCGAGCAGCACCGCGAGGCCCGGCGCGAGCGCGGTCAGGGCGTTGCCCAGCGTGAAGACGGCGAGCGCGGCGAGGATCAGCACGCGCGGGCGCGCCGCCGCGAACAGGCCGGCGACGAGCGGCGCGCTCACCGCGTACGCGAGTGTGAACACGGTCACCATCTGCCCCGCCAGGGACACCGTCGTCCCCAGGTCGTCCGCGACCACGGGCAGCAGCCCGGCCATCACGTACGCGTCGAGTCCCAGCGTGAAGGCCCCCAGCATCAACAGCCAGATCTTCCGCACCGGCGATCAGCTCCTTCCGTCCCGTGCTTCCTGGAGTCCGGCCGGAAACGTAGGCACTCTCCGGTTCGGCGGGGAAATGCCGCCGGAGCGCACTTATGCTCGGGCGGCATGAATACTGCGAGCCCCCTGGACGCCGTCGGGCTGCGGCAGCTCCGCGGCTTCCTCGCCGTCGCCGACGAGCTGAGCTTCACGCACGCCGCGAGCGCCCTCGGCGTCGGCCAGCCCGCCCTCACCCGGACCGTGCGCTCCCTGGAGGAAGCCCTCGGCGCCCGGCTGCTCCACCGCACCACCCGCCGCGTGGAGCTCACCGAGGCCGGGCAGCGCCTGCGCGACGACCTCGCCCCGCTGCTCGCCCGCCTCGACACCGTCCTGCGCGCCCCGGGCGCCGAGCCGCCCGTGCTGCGGCTCGGGTTCACCTCGCTGCTGCCGGAGGTCTGCGGCCCGCTCGTCACCGCGTTCAGGGCGGCGACCGGGGCGAGCGTGCGCCTGGTGCGCCGCGACGAGCCGCTGGCCGGGCTCACGGCGGGAGCCTGCGACATCGCGGTCGTACGAGGCGACCTGCCCGAAGGCGTACGCGGCCGAGTGCTCCTGCGCGAGCCGCGCGTCGCCGTGCTCGCCCGCGCCTCGGAGGCGCTCGCGGGCCGCCGCGTCGTCGACTGGGCGGAGCTGGCCGCCCACCGGCTGGTGGTGAACACCGTCACCGGCACCACCCGCCCCGAGCTGTGGCCCGCGGGCCGCCGCCCCGAACTGGCCTGCACGGCCGACAACTTCGACGAGTGGCTGGAGGCCGTCGCCGCGGACCACGGCATCGGCGTCGCCCCGGAGCCGGTCGCCCGCCGGTACGCCCACCCCGGCCTGCGCTACGTACGCCTGAAGAACGCGCCCCCGGTCGAGGTCCACCTGGCCGTCCCGGCCCACGACCCGCACCCGCTCGCGGAGCGGTACCTGGCGGCCGCGACCGCCTGAGACCGCGTCAGTTCAGCGACGGGTCGTCCGCGTACGTCGCCACCATGGCGAGTTCGCTGCGCTGGCGCCGCAGCACGGCCCGCCACAGCCGCTCCGGGTCCGGGGACGAGACGTCGCCGGGCTCGGACTCGACCACGTACCAGGCCCCCTCCACCAGTTCGTCCTCGAGCTGGCCGGGGCCCCAGCCCGCGTAGCCGGCGAAGATGCGCAACGAGCCGCGGGCGGCGGCGAGCAGCTCCGGCGGGGTCTCCAGGTCGACGAGGCCGATCGCGCCGTGCACGCGGCGCCAGCCGAGCGGGCCGTCCTCCCCGGGGATGACCGCGACGCCGAGCGCCGAGTCGAGGGAGACCGGGCCGCCCTGGAAGACGACGCCGGGGGCGCCCGCCAGGTCGCCCCAGCCCTCCAGGATGTCCCCGACGCCCACGGGCGTCGGGCGGTTGAGGACCACGCCCAGGGAGCCCTCCTCGTCGTGGTCGAGGAGCAGCACCACCGCGCGGTCGAAATTGGGGTCCGACAGGGCCGGCGTGGCCACGAGCAACCGCCCTGTGAGCGAGGACACCTCGGTCATGCCTGACATGATCCCGCATCTCGGCCCCGCGCGGGGAGTCACGCGCCACCCGGGAAGTGCTCCCAGTTCAGGGCGGGCGCGGGCGGCGTGCGGGACGCGCGGGGAAGGTGACCCTGAGCGTCCGGTTCCGCACGGTTCGTGTTGTAGCGGACTCATGACGTCCTTGCGCCCCCTTGGACCTACGGGCGGGGGGCGGGCGGCCATTACGCTTGCCCCTTGGCCCCCCGTCCACCTCATCGGAACGCGAGATTCATGACCGTCAACGGCACCTCCAACGACGTCCTGCTTGTCCACGGCGGAACCCCGCTGGAGGGGGAGATCCGGGTCCGCGGCGCGAAGAACCTCGTCCCCAAGGCCATGGTCGCCGCGCTGCTCGGCAGCGCTCCGAGCCGCCTGCGCAACGTGCCCGACATCCGCGACGTCCGTGTCGTACGCGGTCTGCTGCAACTGCACGGCGTGACGGTCCGCCCCGGCGAGGAGCCGGGCGAGCTCGTGCTCGACCCCTCGCACGTGGAAAGTGCGAACGTCGCCGACATCGACGCGCACGCCGGCTCCTCCCGCATACCGATCCTGTTCTGCGGCCCGCTGCTGCACCGGCTCGGCCACGCCTTCATCCCGGGCCTCGGCGGCTGCGACATCGGCGGCCGTCCCATCGACTTCCACTTCGAGGTGCTGCGCCAGTTCGGCGCGACCATCGAGAAGCGCGAGGGCGGGCAGTACCTGGAGGCCCCGCAGCGGCTGCGCGGCACGAAGATCCGCCTGCCATACCCGTCCGTGGGCGCCACCGAGCAGGTGCTGCTCACGGCCGTGCTCGCCGAGGGTGTGACGGAACTCTCCAACGCCGCGGTCGAGCCGGAGATCGAGGACCTGATCTGCGTCCTGCAGAAAATGGGCGCGATCATCGCGATGGACACGGACCGGACGATACGGATCACCGGTGTGGACAGCCTCGGCGGCTACACCCACCGCGCCCTGTCGGACCGCCTGGAGGCCGCCTCCTGGGCGTCCGCCGCGCTCGCCACCGAGGGTGACATCTACGTGCGCGGCGCCCAGCAGCGCTCGATGATGACCTTCCTCAACACCTACCGGAAGGTCGGCGGCGCCTTCGAGATCGACGACGAGGGCATCCGCTTCTGGCACCCCGGCGGCCAGCTCAAGTCCATCGCCCTGGAGACGGACGTCCACCCCGGCTTCCAGACCGACTGGCAGCAGCCGCTCGTCGTCGCGCTGACGCAGGCCACGGGCCTGTCCATCGTCCACGAGACGGTGTACGAGTCCCGCCTCGGCTTCACCTCCGCGCTGAACCAGATGGGCGCCCACATCCAGCTCTACCGCGAGTGCCTCGGCGGCTCCGACTGCCGCTTCGGCCAGCGCAACTTCCTGCACTCCGCGGTGGTCAGCGGCCCCACCAAGCTCCAGGGCGCCGACCTGGTCATCCCCGACCTGCGCGGCGGCTTCTCGTACCTGATCGCCGCCCTGGCGGCGCAGGGCACGTCCCGGGTCCACGGCATCGAGCTGATCAACCGCGGCTACGAGAACTTCATGGACAAGCTCGTGGAGCTCGGCGCCAAGGTGGAACTCCCCGGCCAGCCCGCCCTGGGCTGACGCCCCGAAGAAACGAGGACCAGGGGGGGCGCGCCCCGAAGGGGACGCGCCCCGAAGGGGCGCGGGGAACTGCGCGCCCAGCCCCCACAACGCCGCAGCAGAGAACGCACGCAGCATGCCGAAGGGCGGCCACCCCACCGGGGCGGCCGCCCTTCGCTGCACAGGGCCAGAGGCCTGCTTACTTGCCCTTGGCGGCTTCCTTGAGCTTGGAGCCCGCCGAAACCTTGACGCTGTAGCCGGCCGGGATGTTGATCGGCTCGCCGGTCTGCGGGTTGCGGGCGGTGCGAGCGGCACGGTGGGTGCGCTCGAAGGTCAGGAAGCCGGGGATGGTGACCTTCTCGTCGCCCTTGGCAACGATCTCGCCGACGGTCTCGGCGAACGCGGCCAGCACGGCGTCGGCGTCCTTGCGGGTCACCTCGGCGCGGTCGGCCAGCGCGGCCACCAGCTCACTGCGGTTCATGTTTGTACTCCCGTGTTCTTCTTGCCGTTGAGGCGTGCCACGCGGCGGAGCCGCATGTTAGGCAACAGCGAAGCCGATGCTGCCAGGGTCTCGGTCAGGCCCCGGACCCGGGTCCGGTGGTCAGACCCTCGCGCCCAGAGACGCATCCTGCCCCCACCTGCGGCGGGAAAGCCAATCCGGCACCCTTGGGAGTCACACGAAAAGCGCCCATTTCGCTGAGGTGCCCCGAAATGGTGACGCTCCGTCCGCTCCCGGTGCCGCACCACAGGACGCCTGCGGGGCGGGGGTGACGCGGGCCCCCAGACCCGCGTCCAGCCACCCTAGAGGCCCGTCGAGGGGCCCGTTCCACGACGCGCCGGGGCCGCTCCGTGGCACCGGTCACAGCCCGCGCGGGTCGTGAGCGGCGCCTGCGGCGGGGTCCGGGGACCCCGCCGAGCTGGGGAAAGAGGGGGTGGTCCCGAAGGTCAGCCCGCGGCGCCCGCGGCCTTGGCGGCGGTGCGCACGGCGTCGGCGACGGCACCCGCGACCTTGTCGTTGAAGACGCTGGGGACGATGTAGTTCGGGTTCAGCTCGTCCTCGGTGACGACGTCCGCGAGGGCGGTGGCGGCGGCCAGCATCATCTCGGTGTTGACGGTGCGCGACTGGGCGTCGAGCAGGCCGCGGAAGACGCCGGGGAAGACCAGGACGTTGTTGATCTGGTTCGGGAAGTCCGAGCGGCCCGTGGCCACGACGGCCGCGGTCTGCCGGGCGATCGCCGGGTCGACCTCCGGGTCGGGGTTCGCGAGCGCGAAGACGATGGCGTCGTCGGCCATGGCCGCGACGTCCTCGCCGCCGAGCACGTTGGGGGCCGAGACACCGATGAACACGTCGGCGCCGCGCACGGCCTCCTTGAGGGTGCCGGTGACGCCCTCGGGGTTGGTGTTGTCGGCGATCCAGCGCAGCGGCGAGTCGGGGGCGGCGTCCACGAGGTCCGCGCGGCCGGCGTGCACCACGCCGTGGATGTCGGCGACGACGGCGTGCTTGACCCCGGCGGCGAGCAGCAGCTTCAGGATGGCCGTACCGGCCGCGCCGGCGCCGGACATGACGACGCGCACGTCGCCGATGCCCTTGCCGACCACGCGCAGGGCGTTGGTGAGCGCGGCGAGCACGACGATCGCGGTGCCGTGCTGGTCGTCGTGGAAGACGGGGATGTCGAGGGCCTCGCGCAGCCGGGCCTCGATCTCGAAGCAGCGGGGCGCGGAGATGTCCTCCAGGTTGATGCCCGCGAAGCCGGGGGCGATGGCCTTGACGATCTCGACGATGGCGTCGGTGTCCTGGGTGTCCAGGCAGATCGGCCAGGCGTCGATGCCGGCGAAGCGCTTGAAGAGGGCGGCCTTGCCCTCCATGACGGGCAGCGCGGCCTTCGGGCCGATGTTGCCGAGGCCGAGCACGGCCGAGCCGTCGGTCACGACCGCGACGGAGTTGCGCTTGATGGTCAGGCGCCGGGCGTCCTCGGGGTTCTCGGCGATCGCCATGCACACGCGGGCCACGCCCGGGGTGTAGATCATGGAGAGGTCGTCACGGTTGCGGATGGGGTGCTTGGACGCCATCTCGATCTTGCCGCCGAGGTGCATCAGGAACGTACGGTCGGAGACCTTGCCGAGCGTGACGCCCTCGATGCCGCGCAGTTCCTCGACGATCTCGTCGGCGTGCGCGGTGGACGACGCGGCGATGGTGACGTCGATGCGCAGCTTCTCGTGGCCGGAGGCCGTGACGTCGAGGCCGGTGACGGAGCCGCCGGAGGACTCCACGGCCGTGGTGAGCTGGGAGACCGCGGTTCCGCTCGCGGGCACCTCCAGCCTGACCGTCATCGAGTAGGAGACGCTGGGCGCCGTTGCCATGGCGGACTTCCTCTGCTTTCACCTTGTAGCTGTTGCCGTCCGATCGTCGCACCTACCCCTGAGTACGTGGTAGCCGCCCCGGATTGCGAACGTTGTGTTCCCTGTGCTTCCCGTGGTTTCGGAAAACAATTTCCACCATACGAGAAGTCCTGGGAAACAGAAAGAGGCCCGCGCCACGGGGCGCGGGCCTCTCTCATGTGTACGTCTGGTGGCACCGACCCGCCATGCTCGCCTCGCGGCAAGTGGTCGCTCGTAGCGACGAAGGTTGGGCCCGGGGGCTTGGATCGGGCCGGTGCCACATCCACGGTAACACTGCATCCCCGTGGGGCCATTCCCGCAGCAGGGGTCAGTCCCGGAGCAGATCCGGCACACCGTCCGCGTCGGGCTCGTCGCGCTCCCCGGACACCACGGTGAGCTGCTGGGTCGCGCGGGTCAGGGCGACGTACAGGACGCGCAGCCCGGCCGGGGACTCGTCGGCGATCTCCGCGGGCGAGACGACGACCGTCGCGTCGTACTCCAGGCCCTTGGCCTCCAGGCTGCCGAGCGCGACGACGCGTTCGCCGAGGCCGGCGAGCCAGCGGGCCGCCTGGTCCCGGCGCTGCATGGCGACGACGACGCCGACGGTGCCCTCGACCTCCTCCAGCAGCCGGGCCGCCTCCTCGCGCACGGACCGGCCGAGGTCCTTGTCCCGTACGACGGAGAAGCGCGGCTCGACGCCCGTGGAGCGGACGGCGGAGGGCGCCTCGGAGCCGGGCATCGCCAGGGCCAGGACCTTGGCGGCGAGGTCGGCGATCTCGGCCGGGTTGCGGTAGTTGACGGTGAGCGTGAAGCGGCGGCGCGGGCGGGTGCCGAGGGCCTCGTCGCGGGCGGCGGCGGCCTCGTCCGGGTCGGACCAGGAGGACTGCGCGGGGTCGCCGACGACCGTCCAGGTGGCGTGGCGGCCGCGGCGGCCCACCATGCGCCACTGCATGGGCGTGAGGTCCTGCGCCTCGTCGACGATGACGTGCGCGTACTCGACGCGCTCGGCGGCCAGGCGCTCGGCGCGCTCGCGCTGGGACTCCTCGCGGACGGGCATCAGCTCCTCAAGGCCCGTGAGCTGGTCCAGCGGGTCGAGCTCGCGCTTCTTCCGGGGCCGCGGGGGGGCGCCGAGGATCGCCTGGAGCTCGTCCAGGAGCGCGACGTCGTGCACGGAGTACGCCTCGCGGCGCAGCGAGCGGGCCAGCTTGCGCACCTCGCCGGGGTTGAGCACCCGGCGGGCCCAGCGGCCGAGCCGCCTCTCGTCGGCCATCGCGGCGAGCACGCCGCGCGGGGTCAGGACCGGCCACCAGGCGTCGAGGAAGGCGAGGAAGGCGTCCTCGCTGGCGACGTCCTCGTCGAAGGAGGAGCGCAGCTCCGCGGCGAGTTCGGGGTCGCTGTGCCGGGTGGCGGCGCCGGACTTGTCCCAGAGGGCGTCGAGGAGGAGCTTGCGGGCGCGGGGGCGCAGCAGGTTCACCGGGGCGGTGCCGCCGAGCGCGGTGCGCCGGATGCGGTCCAGGTCCCTCGCCTCCAGCTCCAGGCGGCGGCCGAAGGCCACGACGCGGAGCCTGGTGGGGGCGGGCGCCGCCGGCGGAGGCCCGGCCGCCGGCTTCGGGGCGGCGTCCGCGGCGGGGAAGAGCCCGTCCTCGGCGGCGGCCGGGGCGGCGGCGCCCGGGGCGGGCGGTGTCTCCAGGGCCCCTCGCGCCGCCTTGCGCAGCACCCTGAGCATGCGGGACGAGCCCTTGACGCGGGCCACCGCCGGGGTGTCGTAGGCCGTGGCCTCGACGCCGTCGACCAGGGAGCCGACGGCGCGGATGGCGACCTGGCCCTCCTCACCGAGGGACGGCAGGACGCCCTCGGTGTAGGCGACGAGGAGCGGGGTCGGGGAGACGATGAGGATGCCGCCCGCGTAGCGGCGCCGGTCCTGGTAGAGCAGGTACGCGGCGCGGTGCAGCGCGACCGCCGTCTTGCCGGTCCCGGGGCCGCCCTCCACGTACGTCACGGACGCGGCGGGCGCGCGGATCACCTGGTCCTGCTCGGCCTGGATGGAGGCGACGATGTCGCGCATGGTGTGGCCGCGCGCCTGGCCGAGCGCGGCCATGAGCGCGCCGTCGCCGACCACCGGCAGCGGCTCACCGTCCAGGTAGGCGGTCAGCTCCGGGCGCATCAGGTCGTCCTCGACGCCGAGGACCTTGCGGCCCTTGGAGCGGATGACGCGGCGGCGCACCACCCGGCCGGGGTTCACCGGGGTCGAGCGGTAGAAGGGGGCCGCGGCGGGCGCCCGCCAGTCGATGACCAGCGGCGAGTAGTCCGCGTCGAGGACGCCGATGCGGCCGATGTGCAGGGTTTCGGCGATGTCGGCGACGCGGCCGTCGGCCTCCTCGCGGACCGCGCCCTCGGCGGGTTCGACCGCCGTGTAGGCGCCGTCGGGGCCCTTCTTGCCGTCCTTGCCGAGGAGCAGGTCGATGCGGCCGAAGAGGAAGTCCTCGAACTCGTTGTTGAGGCGGTTGAGGTGGATGCCCGCGCGGAAGACCTGCGCGTCGCGCTCGGCGAGCGCGCCCGGCGTACCGACCTGAGCACGCTTGGCGGCGTCGTTCATCAGGAACTCGGCCTCGTGGATCTTCTCCTCCAGGCGGCGGTAGACCTGGTCGAGGTGTTCCTGTTCGACGCTGATCTCGCGGTCGCGTACGTCGGCCACCGGGGCCCCTTTCCTGACGTGCTGCTGCCCGTAGTGAGCAGCCGTCCACCGTACGCGAAAGGAACCCCGGTTGTGCAGTCCCGGCCCCCGGTCCGCTGCGGGACCGCGGCACCGCTGTGGCCTGGGACGTTGGCCGTGAACGGCGGCGGGGGCCGGGGGCCGCGCGGCCCCCGGTGCCGCGCGGGCCCGCCGCCGGTCGCAGCGCGGGCCGCCCGGCCTCAGGCGTCGACCGTCACCAGGCGGTCGCCGTCGGACGTGCGCACCTCGAAGTGGTCGATGTCGTCGCGGGCGAGGGCGGCGCCGCCGTGGACGTACAGCGGGTTGCGCGCCCATCGGTTGGGGCTGTTCTCGATGCCGTAGCCCCAGGTGGGCACCGCCCAGGTCGTGACGGTCTCGCGCTCGCCGTTCTTCCCGACCGCGACGAGCGAACACTTCAGCGGACCCTTGACGTTCTTCAGCTCGAGGACCGTGTGGGTGCCCCAGGCCTTCTTCTCGGTGCCGACCGTGGCGGTGACCCGGGTCCGGGGGTCGGTGGCGGCGGTCTTCTGGTCCATGTGGTGGAAGAAGGCGTCCTCGGCGGGCGAGGTCGGGTGCGGGTCGAGCGCCTCCTGCCGCTTGCCGCCGCCGTCGCCGCCGCCCTCCGTCGCGTGGACCGCGAGGGGACCGCCGACGATCAGCGCGGCCGCCGCGGCGACCAGATACATGCCGCGCCGGCGTTTGCGCGCGCGACGCTCGACGACCTCGTCCACCAGGCGTTCGGCGAGCCCGGGTCCCGGCCGGGCGGCCGGGGGCGCGCCGCTCCCGGGCGCGGGGCGCGGCCCGGGCAGGGCGGCGTCCCGGCCGCCGGGCCGGTCGCCGCGGGAGCCGGGGCTGTCCGCGAGCGCGGCGAGCACGGGCTCCAGGCCGGAGAACTCCTCCAGGTGCCGTGCGCAGAGCTCGCACCCCGCCAGGTGCGCCTCGAACGCGGTGGCCTCCGCGTCGTCCAGGATGCCGAGGGCGTAGGCGCCGACGGTCTCGTGCACGTCGCCGGGGCCGCCGGGGCCGGAGCCGTCAGGGCCGGGGCCCCGCCCGGGACCGCCGTGGCCGTGTGCGTCGTACGGCGTGCTCATACCGTCACCCCCCGCTCCTCCAGAGCCAGCTTCATCGAGCGCAGCGCGTAGAAGACCCGTGAGCGCACCGTGCCGCTGGGGACACCCAGGCGCTCGGCCGCCTCGTTGACCGTACGCCCTTTGAAGTAGGTCTCGACAAGTACCTCCCGGTGCGCGGGGGTCAGGTCCTCCAGCGCGTCCGAGAGGGTCATCAGCCACAGCGCCTTATCGATCTCGTCCTCCGCGGGGATGACCTCCAGCGGCGACGGGTCGACCTCCTGCGGCCGGGCCTGCCGGCTGCGGTGGCCGTCGATGACGATGCGGCGTGCGACCGTCACCAGCCAGGGGCGTACCGAACCGGTCGCACGGTTGAGCTGACCGGCGTTCTTCCAGGCACGGATGAGCGTTTCCTGTACGACATCCTCGGCGCGCTGCCGGTCCCCCGCCACCAGGCGGAGCACATAGGCGAGGAGCGGTCCGGCGTGCTCGCGGTACAGCGCGCGCATCAGCTCCTCGTCCGGCTCCGGCGGAGGCGTCGCTCGATGCCGGTGCGGGCGTTCATCGGCCACGGCGGAATCCTTGCGCACGTCTGCCTCCGCTGTCCGCTGTTCGTCTCGGCCGGCCGGCCCGGGCGCGCCGACCGGTCTCCCTGGACGTACGGACGCCGCGCGGCGCGCGTTCAAGGCGGGGCCCAACTTCCGCGGAGGCGAGGGGAGTTTGTCCTCGCCGGGGCGGTCAGGCCGGGGCGAGTCCCGCCGCGCGCCGCCGGTGCCGGGCCACGCGCTCCCGGTTGCCGCACACCTCGCTGGAGCACCAGCGGCGGCGGTGCCCCCGGGACGTGTCGAGGTAGACGATGGGGCAGTTGTCGCCCGCGCAGCGGCGCAGCAGCGAGCGGGCCACCGGGTCGGTGAGCAGGTCGACCGCGTCCCGGGCCACGGCGGCGAGCAGGGCGGCCCGGCCGGGCGTGCCGTGCAGGGCCAGGGTGAGGCTGCCGTCGGGGTGGCGCACCGCGCGCGGGGCGGGCGGTGCCGCCGCGGCGAGCGCGTTGACCCGGGCGAGGGCGGCGTCGGCGGGGTGCGCCGTCAGCTCCCCGGTGACCAGACGGTCGACGTGGCCCCGCAGTTCGCGGAAGCCGTCGAGCCAGTCGGGCCCCGCGTCCGGCAGCGGCGTGCCCGGCGGGACCAGGCCCGCCCCGGCCAGCCAGGCGCGCAGCCGGTCGACCCCGTCGAGCCGCTCCGCGGGGTGGGTCGTCGCGAGGAGGTCGAGGCAGGGCCGTCCGGAGTCGAACCGCAGCTCGCCGTACGCGGCCTTGTGCGGGACCGCACCCAACGCCATGCGCCTGTCACCGCCTCGGTGTCGCCGCTGAGTTCGGGGGGCCGGTGCGCGCCGGTGCCCGGCGCGTGCCGCTGTCCCGGTGCGTGCCGTCGTTCCGGCGCGTACCCACGTTCCGGTGCGCGCCGAGGTTCCGGCGCGTGCCGTCCGTACACCCGTCCGTACTCCTTCCTACAGTGCCCGTCCCGGCACCGGTCCGGAACCCCTGCCGCCGCGGGGGCCGGGCGGGCCGCCCGGGACCCGCGCGGTCGGGGGCCGAGACGCACGCGTATGCGGCCGCGCCCGTCGGCCATGGCCGGGGCCGCGGGCGGCGGCTTGACTCGGTGCCATGACGACCGACAGCACGCCACGCCCCGCTCCGGCCGCCCCGCGGAGCCCGCGCCCCGGCGGTCCGGCCCTGGGGGTCGCGGCGCTCACCACGGGCCTGACGGCCGGGTCCTTCTTCGTCTTCGCGTGCGCGGTGATGCCGGGCCTCGGGCGCGGCACGGACCGCGCGTACATCGAGGTCATGCGGCACATCAACAAGGTGATCCAGAACCCGGTGTTCCTCGCCGCCTTCCTCGGCGCGCCGCTGAGCACGGCGTACGCGGCGTGGCGGCTGCGGCGGGCGCCGGCGGGCCGGTGGGTGCTCGCCGCGCTGGTCGCCTACGGGGCGGCGGTCGCGCTCACCGCCGGGGTGCACGTGCCGCTGAACGACGCCCTCGCGGCGGCGGGCGACCCGGCGCGGATCGCCGACCCGGCGGCCGTGCGCGCGGACTTCGAGGGGCCGTGGGTGGCCTGGAACGCCGTGCGGGCCGTGCTGTGCGCGCTGGCGTTCGGGCTGCTCTGCCGGGCGCTCGTGGCGTGCGGCGCCCTCGCGGCTCAGCCCGTGGACGGCGTCGCGGCCGCCGGGTCGAACGCGAGGCGGTAGCCGCGCTTGACCACCGTCTGGATGAGCTTCGGCGTCCCGAGGGCCGTCCGCAGCCGGGCCATGGCGGTCTCGACGGCGTGCTCGTCGCGGCCCGCGCCCGGCAGGGCCCGCAGCAGCTCGGCGCGGGCCACCACCCAGCCGGGCCGCCGCGCCAGCGCCCGCAGCAGCGCCATCCCGGCGGGCGGGACCGGCCGGAGTTCCCCGTCCACGAGCACCGCGTGGCCCCGGATCTCCACCCGGTGCCCGGCGACCGGCAGCACCGGGGCCCGCGCGGGCAGTTCCCGGCACAGGAGCTGGACGAGGGGGCCGAGCCGGAACCGCTCGGGCTGGACGGTCGCCACGCCCCGGTCCCGCAGGGGCAGCGCGGTGACCGGGCCCACGCAGGCGGCGAGCACGTCGCCCGCCAGGGCGGCGAGGAGGCCGGCGGCGCTCCCCCGCTCCTCGGCGCGCGCGAGCAGGGAGGCGGCGGCGGGCGCGCTGGTGAAGGTGAGCGCGTCGACGCCGCCGGCCGCGACCGCGTCGAGCAGCCGGTCGACGGGCGCGAGGTCGGCGGGCGGCAGCCACCGGTACACCGGTACGAGGACGACGTCCGCGCCCCCGGCCCGCAGCGCCTCCACGAACCCCGGCAGCGGCTCGCCGTGCAGTTGCAGCGCCACGCGCCGCCCGTCCACGCCCTCGGCGAGCAGGTGGTCGAGGACCTCGGCCATCGACTCCGACGACGGCGACCAGTGCTCGGTGAGCCCCGCCGCCCGTACGGCGCCCTTCACCTTGGGCCCCCGGGCGAGCAGTTCGACGCCGCGCAGCCGGGCCAGCAGCGCCTCGCCGCAGCCCCAGCCGTCGGCGGCCTCGACCCAGCCGCGGAACCCGATGGCGGTGGTGGCGACGACGACGTCCGGCGCGTGGGCGATGAGCTCCTCGGTGGCGGCGAGCAGCTCCCCGTCGTCGGACAGCGGCAGGATCCGCAGCGCGGGGGCGTGCAGGACCGTGGCGCCGCGCCGCTGGAGGAGCGCGCCGAGCTCGTCGGCGCGCCGGGCGGCGGTGACGCCGACGGTGAACCCGGAGAGCGGGAGCGGGCCGTGTGCGTGTGAGACGTTCATGACTCCTCGACCCTGCCAACGGCCGGTGACGGCTCTGGATCATCGTGATGTCCGCCGTGTTACGTCGTGTCGACCCGCCTCGCCGCCCGGGGCCGCCGTGGCACCGTGCCGTCACACCTCGGCGTACGAGCGCTCCCGCCCGGTGCCCGTCGCGGCCGTGACCGGCGCCCGGGCGGCGGCGGGCCGGCGCAGGTACACGGCCCAGGTGACCGCGAAGCACAGGGCGTAGAAGCCGAGGAAGGAGACGTAGGCCGCCGTGCCCGCGCCCGTGCCCTGGAAGGACTGCCGGAAGGCCAGGTTGATCCCGAGCCCGCCGAGCGCGCCGACGGCCCCGATGAGCCCCATGGCCGCCCCCGACAGCCGCCGCCCGTAGCTCAGGGCCGCCTCCCCGTCGAGCCCCTGCCGCACGGCCTTGGCCTGGAAGATCCCCGGGATCATCTTGTACGTGGACCCGTTGCCGAGGCCGCTGAGCACGAACAGCACCACGAACGCGGCGGTGAACAGCGTGAGCGACTCCCGCAGGGACGCCACCACGACGACCCCGGTGGCGGCGGCCATGGCGACGAAGTTGCCCAGCGTGATGCGGGCCCCGCCGTAGCGGTCGGCGAGCCGCCCGCCCACGGGCCGGACGAGCGACCCGAGCAGCGGCCCGACGAAGGTGAGCTGCGCGGCCTCCAGCGGGGTGCGCCCGAACTGCGTCTGGAGCACGAGCCCGAAGGCGAAGCTGTACCCGATGAACGACCCGAAGGTCCCCACGTACAGGAACGCCATGATCCAGGTGTGCGGGTCCCGGACGGCCTCCTTCGCGGCCCCGGTGTCGTTCTTCACGGACGCGATGTTGTCCATGAACAGCGCGGCGCAGACGGCCGCGGCGACGACCAGCGGGATGTAGACGCCGAGGAGCAGCCGCGGCCCCCCGCCCGCGCCGATGACGGCGAGCGCGACGAGCTGGACGACGGGGACGCCGATGTTGCCGCCGCCGGCGTTGAGGCCGAGGGCCCACCCCTTCTTGCGCAGCGGGAAGAAGGCGTTGATGTTGGTCATGGAGGAGGCGAAGTTCCCGCCGCCGACCCCGGTCAGCAGGGCGCACACCAGGAACGTGGTGTACGAGGTGCCCGGCTCCATGACGAGGAACGCGGCGACGGTCGGCAGGAGCAGGAGCGAGGCGGCGACGACGGTCCAGTTGCGCCCCCCGAACCGGGCGACGGCGAAGGTGTACGGCACCCGCGCCACGGCCCCCACCAGCGTCGCCATCGACACCAGGAAGAACTTCCCGGCCGGGTCGATGCCGTACTCGGGCCCCATGAAGAGCACCATGACGGACCACAGCGTCCACACGGAGAACCCGATGTGCTCGGAGAGCACCGAGAACGCGAGGTTCCGCCGCGCGGTCCGCTCGCCCTCCCGCTCCCAGAACGCGTCGTCCTCCGGATCCCACCGCCGGATCCAGGTGTCCCGGCCCTTCCACACGCCCTGCCCCATGACAAGCCTCCCGACCGACGGCTGGTGATCCCGACGGTAGGGAGGGCACGTTTCGGCCATGTGCCGGTGCGTCACCACTGGGGAACGACGGCCTCACCCGGGGCGGTCCTGGACGGTGAGCACCGCCGTCCAGGACCGGCGGCCGCCTCAGCGGTTGACGGCCTGGATCTCCTTGACGACGACGTCCTGGTCGGCGCCGAACTCGCCGTCCGGCAGGCCCTCACCGGATCCGTTCGTGCTCGTCCAGCGGATCTTCCAGGTGACGGTGGCCTTCAGCGCGTACGAGCCGTCGCCCGACGACCGCAGGTACTCCACCCCGCACGGCGGGGTCCTCTTGGCCTTGCCCCTGGCCCAGGGCTCGCCGATGCGGCCGCCCTCGCCGAGGGCGCACTCGCCGGAGGCCGGGTAGGTCCGGGCGTCCTTCGTGCCCGGCTCGATCCGCAGGGACACGGGTTCGGCGGTCGTCGTGGCCGACAGACCGGTGCCCGGCAGGCTCGCCGTCGCGGAGACCTTCCTGAACTTCGCCCTGTCCAGCCAGACCCAGGTGGGCAGGTTGACCTTGGTCTCGCCCGCGGGCGCCATGGTGACCTCGGTGCCGGGGATGGGCAGTTCGTCGTAGGCGTACTCGGCGAGGATGCGCGGGCTGACGGCGAGGGGCTCGTCGGGGGTGTCGCCCTCGTCCACCCAGAAGGGCGGTTTGGTGCAGGAGTTCACCTCCGGGTCGTCGAGGCGGTTCTTGTTCTTCACCGCCGCCCAGAACATCCCCTTGCCCTGCTTGTCCAGGTTGTAGTTCTTGTACTCGCCGTCCTTGTAGCGCTTGTCGAGGGCGTCGCCGAGGACGTCCGCGGCCCCTCCGATGAAGGGCAGCGACTCCAGGCCGCGCAGCGCCTTCACCGTGCCCGCGAGCTGCTTCGGGGAGAACGCGGGCTCGTACCAGCACGCGGGCGGCGTCCAGTCGCTGTCGGTCGGCGTGAGCGTGCCGGTCCCGGACTGCTTGCGGGAGCCGCCGCCGGTGACGGTCACGATCCTGGACTCGGCGTAGATGGTGCGGCCGTTGGTGCCGCCCTTGCCGCTGCCCTCCAGGGGCTTGCCGCCGCCCTTGCCGCCGCTCGCGTACGCGGCTGTGGGCACGGCCGCCGTCAGGCAGAGCGCGAGGAGGGGGACGAGGGCGCGCCGGGTGCTCCGCCGGTTCACAGGCACTGCTTCGCCGCCTCGATCGAGGTCACGGACGTGGTCTGCCAGACGCCCTTGGCGTTCTTCTCCAGCCGTGTGTTGAAGAACGCGTAGTCCTTGTCGGAGGCCGGGACGGACTTGTCGACCTTCTTCGTCCTGCGGTTCATGGGGTACGTCTTGCTGGAGTCCATGCAGTAGGTCACCGCGGCGGTCCCCTTCTTCAGGATGGTCACGTTCCGCTTGTAGTAGCGCGTCGTGCCGACGAACGACCGGTCGTCGTCGTAGAAGCCCTTGACGTAGGTCGCCGCCGACATGAGGGCGTCCCCCGCGGAGTAGAACTTCAGTGCCGGGTGGTCCTTGGCCTCGACCGTGACAGCCTCGTCGAGCGAGTTGATGCGCCGCTCGCTGTCCGCGAGGATCGCGTCCTTCGTCGCGTCGCCCGTCCGACCGCCCTCGAAGACGTTCCGCACGCCCTTGGGCAGCGTGATCCGCGGCCGGTCGATGCCGTCGGCCGAGGTCTTCGGCGACGGGGTCGCGCTCTTGCCGCCGCCGGTCTGGGCGCCCTCGATGGTGTCGTCGTCCTTGGAGCCGCCGTCTCCGCCGCCGCAGGCGGCCAGTGACAGGACTGCGGCAGCGGTCAGAGACGCGGCAGCGAGCAGCGTGGGTCGGCGGTGCACAGTCAACTCCCGGTGAGACGTGGGTTCACTTGAGTGAACCCACGCTATCCACGGGCCCAGCGTGGCGCGACAGTGAGGTTTGCCGAGGACGAGGGCAGAAGCGGGCATACCGGCGCGGCGGCCCGGGGGTTGTTGCGCAACAGTGGCAGAACACGGCAAGGGCGGTGACCGTCCGGTGGCCTCGGCTCCGGGCGGCGCTCCGTGCGGGCTTCTCGTCAGGTGTTGTTCCGCGCGTTCTGCTTCTCAGGCGCCCCGCCCGGTCCGCTCGTCAGGTGCCCCCGGCGGCGGGGCGTCCGCCACCGGCGCCGGAGCCCGTCGCGCCACGAGGTCCACCCACCCCGCGGCCAGCACCATCACTGCGATCAGGGGCCACACCAGCATCAGCATCCACACCGTGTACGTCGTGCCGAGCGCCGCCGCCGACCGCTGTCCAGGCGCGGGGCGTCGTACGCCATGTCGAGGAGAGGGACCACCGAGATGATCAAGAGGTTGTGCCCCCACGGCATCCGGCTCGGCCCGTCACGCCCCGGCACCCCGCGCCCCGGCACCCGCGCTCGGGCGGGCCGTGCCCCGCGCCCCCCTCGCCTCACCGCCGTCGCATCCGCAAACGCCAAGGGCGGTCAGGGCTGCGCCGCCCCCGACGGGGAGCCGACTCCCGGCGGGGGCTGCTCCCCCGGCCCGGCGTCGCCGCCGCCCGTCCCGCTCCCGCTGTCGGCCGGTGCCGAGGCGGGCGGGTCGGCGGGCGCGAGCGCGGCCTCGGGGGGCTGCGGGGCCGGGA
>NZ_JASCXL010000125.1:0-27991 GCF_030010595.1 Streptomyces sp. CC224B
GGTGCCGCGCCGGGCCCGCCCGCGGGCGCTAGCCCCGGTCCCGCAGCCGCCCCAACTCGCTCTGGAACCAGTCGAGCCGGGCCTGGAGCAGCGCCGCCTCGGCGGCGAGCTCCGGCAGTCCGAGGCCCGCGGGCGCCCCGGCCGCCACCGCGGGGGCAGCGGTCACCCGCAGCCCCTCCCCGGCCACCGCCGCGAACCGGCCGAGGGCCAGGGCCCGGCGCCCGGTGCCGCGCCCGCACGTGCCGCACACCCCTTCGAGGGCGCGCCAACCGGGCCTGCCCCAGCCCGCGTCGGCGAGGCCCGTGGCCGCGGCGCCGCAGCCGCAGGGCTGCACGGTCACCGCGCGGACCCGCTGCCGGGCGTAGCGGAAGCCGCGCTCGAAGCGGATGTACGCGCCGAGCACCGACACCTCGAGGAGCGCGGCCGTGCGGTGCTCGGCGGTGCACAGCAGCCCTTCGGCCTCGGCGCGCGCGTGCACGCAGTGGAAGCCGCAGTCGCAGCGGCGGTGCGGCGCGCGGTGCCGTCTGCCGTAGGCGCAGCGGGCCGCGTCGAGCACGCCGTAGGGCAGGCTGCCGCCCAGGGAGACGCCGGTGAAGCCGGCCCGGGTGCCGTCCTGGGACAGCATCGGGTGGGCGATCTTGTATCCGGTCGGCGGCTCCTCCGGGCGTTCCGAGGGAAGCCGGAGACTCATCGGCCGACGGGCACCTCGAGCGGAGCGCGGGGCTCCGACTCCTCGGTCTCCAGGACGCGTTCGGGGGTGATGTCGTCGGCCGCGGCGGTGTCGCGCGGCTCTTCCTCGGCGACTCCGGTGGCGAGTGCCTTGCCCAGCCTCATGCTGCCTCCTGTGAACGGCCCGCCGGCGGACCAGCCGGCCGGCGGGCGGGACGACGGACAGAAACGACGGACGGTACGTGCGACAGGGCCCGGCGCGCGGTGCGCCCGGCTCCCGCCATGGTGACGCATTCCGGGGCGGGTTGACACCGGTGTCCGCGTTTCTTTCGCCGTCCCGCCCCCCGGCCCGCCCCCGGCCCCGGCCGGTGCCTCGCTGACGGGCGGGGCACCGGCCGGGGCGGGCTCAGCGGCCCGTGACCATCGGGACCCAGCGCCCGGCCTGTCCCTCGGCGCCCTTGTGGAAGCCGCTCAGCGGCACGGCCTTGCCGCTGCCGACCGTGACGAGGAGGAGCTGGGTGCGGAACTCGTCGCGGCCGCCGCACCTCTTGGGAGCGCAGCCGAGGGTGATGAGCCGTTTGCCGTCCGCCCAGGCGAGCGGCTGCATGCCGGGGACCGTGGCGACCTTCCTGCCGGTGCGCGCGTCGACGACGGGCGAGCCGTTCACGTCGCCGTCGGCGGTGGCGTACGCGCCGTCCGGCGAGAGCCCGGCCGTGGACGCGCCCGCGTACCGCTCCCCCGCCGGTGTCCGGGTCTTCTCGCCGCCGGGGGTGTACCAGTCGCGGGTCCCGTCGCTCTTCTCGGCGTACAGCACGGTCCCGTCGTGCCCCCACTCCAGGTCCGTGCGGCTGACGCCGAAGGGGGCGCCCAAGGTGTCGGGCTCGGGCCGCGGCAGCGCGCGGAAGGGGCCGACGTCCCCCGTGGCGGCGTCGACCACGTAGAAGCCGGTGCGGCTGCTGTGCTGCCGCGGCCCGTTCGCCGGGTGGTCGTCCGGCCGGTCGATGAGCCGGTCCGGGTTCTTGCTGTACGCGGTCGCGACGAGCCTGCGTCCGTCGGGGGACCACGTGACGCCCGCCACCGGGCGCTCCACGGTGATCCAGCGCGTGACCCGGCCGGTCACGAGGTCGAGCAGGCCGATGCGGGACGCGGGCAGCTCGCCCTCCAGGACGGCGGCGGTGCGCAGACCGGGGGCGACCTCCACCCAGGCCCACTTCTCGTCGGCGGGCGCGTACCTGCCGGTCTTCTGGTCGAGGAGGTGGTACCGGCGCCGGAACAGCTCGTCGCCGTTGTCCTCCTTGACGGTGCGGCCGGTGTAGAACCCGGACACCGCGGCGTTCCCGGCCGCGATCAGCTCGCGCGGCGGCGACTGGTCGGGGTGCGCCTCGACGTCGGCGGTGCGGGTCTCGCTGGCGGGCGTCGCCCGGACGCCCCCGGGGTCGGAGGCCGTCACGGTCACCGCCGTGGCGACCACGGCGGCCACGGCGACGGCGCCGCCGGCCAGCCCCCGGGCGGTACGGCGGTGCCGCCGGGTCCGCAGCACCCGGTCCGCGAGGTCGCCGGGCGCCCGGACGTGCTCGGCGGCCTGTTCCTGGAGCGTCCGGCGCACCAGCTGGTCAACGTTCACGAGCCTGCCTCCACGAAATTCACGGCATTCACGGTCGTACCTCCACGGGCGAGATGTCGCGGCGCGGCGCCGCGGACCCGGTGGCCGCCGGGGCGAGCGCCGCGAGTTCGGGCGCGAGCCGGCGCAGCCGGGCGAGGGAGCGGTGCGTGGTGCTGCGGACCGTGCCGACGGAGCAGCCGAGGACGCGGGCGACGTCGGCCTCCGGCAGGTCCTCGAAGTACCGCAGGACGAGCACCGCGCGCTGGCGCGGGGTGAGCCGGGCGAGCGCGCCGCGCATCAGGACGCGCAGCTCGGCAGCGCCCTGCTCGCCCTCGCCCGCCCGCTCGGGCGGCTCGGCCACGGCGACCTCGCGGCGCGGCCACTTCAGCCGCCACCTGCTGATCTGCTGCCGGTAGAGGACCTGCCGGGCGTACGCCTCCGGGTCCTCGATCCCCCGCCACCGGTCCGCCACCTTGACCAGCGCGTTCTGGAGCTGGTCCTCGGCGGCGTGCCGGTCGCCGCCGCACAGCAGCACGGCGGTCCTCAGCAGGGCGGAGGACCTGCTCTCCACGAACTCCCGGAAGCGTTCCTGGCTCTCGGCATCCATCGTCACCTTCTCTTCTCCGGCGGCCTTGTCGCCCCCTCTGTCCCGGATGACGTGCGCGGGCCCGCGCCGCTATGCCTGGTGCCCGTGTCCGTCCGTACGCGGCGCCGCGCACGGGGGTGGACACACGCGTGGGGCGCCTGTCCCGGCGGTCCGGGAGAGGCGCCCCACGAGGCGGGTGGTGCTCAGCGGTGCTGCTCAGCGTTGGTGCTTCAGTTGTGGCTGTGCAGGATGTCGTTCAGGCCGCCCCAGACCGCGTTGTTCGGGCGGGCCTCGACGGTGCCGGTGACCGAGTTGCGGCGGAAGAGGATGTTGGAGGCGCCGGACAGCTCGCGGGCCTTGACGATCTGCCCGTCGGGCATCGTCACGCGCGTACCGGCCGTGACGTACAGGCCCGCCTCGACGACGCACTCGTCGCCGAGCGCGATGCCGACGCCGGCCTCGGCGCCGATCAGGCAGCGCTCGCCGATGACGATGCGGACGTTGCCGCCACCGGAGAGGGTGCCCATGGTGGAGGCGCCGCCGCCGATGTCCGAGCCGTCGCCGACGACGACGCCGGCGGAGATGCGGCCCTCGACCATGGAGGTGCCGAGCGTGCCCGCGTTGAAGTTCACGAAGCCCTCGTGCATGACGGTGGTGCCCTCGGCGAGGTGGGCGCCGAGCCGCACCCGGTCGGCGTCGCCGATGCGGACGCCCTTGGGCGCGACGTAGTCCGTCATGCGCGGGAACTTGTCCACGGAGGTCACCTGGAGGTGCAGGCCCTCGGCGCGGGCGTTTAGGCGCACCTTCTCCAGGTCGTCCACGGCGACCGGGCCGAGCGAGGTCCACGCGACGTTGGCGAGGAAGCCGAACATGCCGTCCAGGTTGGCGCCGTGCGGCTTGATCAGGCGGTGGCTGAGCAGATGCAGGCGCAGGTAGACGTCGTGGGCGTCCAGCGGCTTCTCGTCCAGCGAGCCGACGACCGTAAGCACGGCGACGACCTCCACGCCCCGGCGGGCGTCCGGCCCGATCGCCTTCGCGGCACCCTCGCCGAGCAGCTCCACGGCACGCTCGGCACTCAGCCGCTCGGTGCCCGCGGGGCCGGGCCCGTCGGCGAGCTCGGGAGCGGGGAACCAGGTGTCGAGCACGGTGCCGTCGGCGGCGATGGTGGCGAGCCCGGCGGCAACGGCGCCGGTGGTGCGGGAAGCAGTCGTATCGGTCATGGGTGAAAACCTAACCGGGCCAAGGACACGGAAGCCAACCGGCACCCACCCCACCGCCCCCGACCTGTCGGCCCGCACCCTGCTGGCCCCCGGCCCACCCACGGGCAGCGCCTGCACGCAGGCCGATGCCGTTCCTCAGCACGCGCAGGCCGCGCTGAGGGAAAGGCGGGCACGCCCCCGCCCTCACACCCGACAACAACCCCCGGGTCAGGCCCCCTTGGCCAGCACCCTGCCGAGCATCTCCCGGGTGTACGCCTCGTCGTACTCGCCCCCCGTGAGCAGCGCCTGCAGGCAAATGCCGTCCATCAGCGCGACCAGGCCCCGCGCGGTGGCGGGGTCCGTCCGCTCCCGCAGCACCGCGCCGACGCCCTCGCACCACTCGGCGGCGACCGGCCGCAGCGCGGGGCGGCGCAGCGCGGCCAGGTAGAGCTCGTACTCCAGCTCGACCCCCTCACGCCCCCGGGCGGCCCACTCGCCGAGCAGCGCCGCGAGCTCGGCGGCCAGGTCGGCGTCCGGGTCGGCCAGCGCCCCGCGCTCCCGCACGAGCTGCGCGAACCCCTCGTTGGCCTGCCGCAGCGCGGCCACGAGCAGGTCGTCGAGCGTCTTGAAGTGGTACGTCGTCGAGCCCAGCGGCACATCGGCCTCGGCCGCGACGGACCGGTGGCTCAGGCCCGCGATGCCCTTCTCGCCCGCGACCCGCAGCGCCGCGTCGATGATCCGCTGCCGCCGCTCGGGGTCGTAGCGCCGGACCACTAGTGGGCACCGCCCAGGTTGAGCACGACGACGCCGACGATGACGAGCAGGATCCCCGCCACCTTCACCAGGCTCGTCGACTCCCCCATGAACACCATCCCGATGGCGGCGACGGCGGCGGTCCCGACCCCGGCCCAGATGGCGTAGGCGGTGCCCACCGACAGCGTCTTGAGCGTCTGCGCGAGGAGCGTGAAGGCGAGCACATACCCCACCACGGTGACCAGCGAGGGCCACAGCTTGCTGAACCCCTCGCTGTACTTCATGGCCGTCGTCCCGGCCACCTCCGCCGCGATGGCCGCGGCCAGCAGTCCGTATCCCATGCGTACTAGCGTACACAACGATGCGTACGGGTGTACATATGCCGGGGCGGCTCTTGGAGGCCGGACGGGCACCGCCGGTGGCCGGGACAGGCGCGGCCACCGGCGGGCGGGACGGGTACGGCCATCGGCCGCGGGGCACGCGAAAGGGCCCGCACCGGTTCGGTGCGGGCCCTTGTGCACGGCGGAGCCGGACGGGAAGGCGGGCTCAGACGTTGAACCCCAGCGCCCGGAGCTGCTCGCGGCCGTCGTCGGTGATCTTGTCGGGGCCCCACGGCGGCATCCAGACCCAGTTGATCCTGAGTTCGTTGACGATGCCGTCCGTCGCGGACTTCGCCTGGTCCTCGATGACGTCGGTCAGCGGGCAGGCCGCCGAGGTGAGCGTCATGTCGATGGTGGCGATGTTGGCGTCGTCGACGTGGATGCCGTAGATCAGGCCCAGGTTGACGACGTCGATGCCCAGCTCGGGGTCGACGACGTCGTAGAGCGCCTCGCGGACCTCGTCCTCCGAAGCGGGCTTCGTCGTGAGGCCCTCTTCGGGAGTCACAGTGTTCTCGCTCATGCCGTCTTCCTTTCGGCGTCGGTGCCGGCCCCCAGGGCCTGCGCCGTCGCGTCCTTCCACGCCATCCAGCTCAGCAGGGCGCACTTGACGCGGGCGGGGTACTTGGAGACCCCGGCGAACGCGACCGCGTCCTCCAGGACCTCCTCCATCGCGTCGTCCGGCTCCAGCTTGCCCTTGGACTGCATCAGCTCCAGGAACACCTCCTGGATCTTCCGCGCCTCGGCCAGGTCCTTGCCGACCAGGAGGTCGTTCAGGACGGACGCGCTGGCCTGGCTGATGGAGCAGCCCTGGCCCTCGTAGCTGACGTCCTCGATGCGCGAGCCGTCGTACTTCACGCGCAGCGTGATCTCGTCACCGCACGTCGGGTTGACGTGGTGCACCTCCGCGTCGCCGGGGCGCAGACCGCGGCCGTGCGGATGCTTGTAGTGGTCCAGGATCACTTCCTGGTACATCGAATCCAGCTTCACTCCGAGCAGCCCCTCAGCCGAAGAAGTTCCGGACGTGCTCCAGGCCGTCGACGAGGGCGTCGATCTCGCCGGGCGTGGAGTACAGATAGAACGACGCTCGCGTGGTCGCGGGAATTCCGTACCGCAGGCACACGGGGCGGGCGCAGTGGTGGCCGACCCGTACCGCGATGCCCTGTTCGTCGAGGACCTGGCCCACGTCGTGCGGGTGGATGTCCCCGAGCGTGAAGGAGATCGCCGCGCCCCGGTCCTCGGCCGTGGTGGGGCCGATGATCCGCAGGTCCGGGACCTCCAGGAGCCGCTTCACCGCGTACTCGGTGATCGCGTGCTCGTGCTGGGCGATCTTGTCCATGCCGATGGCGGTCAGGTAGTCCACCGCCGCGCCCAGGCCGACGGCCTGCGCCACCGGCGGGGTGCCCGCCTCGAACTTGTGCGGCGCGGGCGCGTAGGTCGAGGAGTGCATGGACACCGTCTCGATCATCTCGCCGCCGCCGAGGAACGGGGGCAGGTCCTCCAGGAGCTCCTGGCGGCCCCACAGCACGCCGATGCCCGTCGGACCGCACATCTTGTGGCCGGTGAAGGCCACGAAGTCGGCCTGGAGCGCCTGCACGTCCAGCGGCATGTGCGGCGCGGCCTGCGAGGCGTCGATCAGGACCAGCGCGCCGACCTCCTGGGCACGGCGCACGATGGCCTCGACCGGGTTCTGCGTGCCGAGGATGTTGGAGACCAGGACGAAGGAAACGATCTTCGTCTTCTCCGTGATGACCTCGTCGATGTTCGACAGGTCGAGGCGGCCGTCGTCGGTGAGGCCGAACCACTTCAGCTTCGCGCCCGTGCGCTGCGAGAGCAGCTGCCACGGCACGATGTTGGAGTGGTGCTCCATCTCCGTGATGACGATCTCGGTCTCGTGGTCCACGCGGTAGGGCTCGTCGGCCCAGCCGAGCATGTTGGCCACGAGGTTGAGCGACTCGGAGGCGTTCTTGGTGAAGATCACCTCGTCGCGGCTGGGCGCGTTGATGAACTCCGCGACCTTGTCACGGGCGCCCTCGTACAGCGCCGTGGCCTCCTCGGCGAGGACGTGCACGCCGCGGTGGACGTTGGCGTTGTGCTGCTCGTAGTACTCGCTGAGCACGTCGATGACCTGGCGCGGCGTCTGCGAGGTCGCCGCGTTGTCCAGGTAGACGAGCTTCTTGCCGTCGTGGAGCGTGCGCTCCAGGATCGGGAAGTCCTTGCGGAGCGCCTCGGTGTCGAGGAGGCCCGGCAGTGCTGTCACGCGGACGCGCCTCCCTTCACGTACGCCTCGTAGCCCTCGGCCTCCAGCTTGTCGGCCAGCTCGGGGCCGCCGGACTCGGCGATGCGGCCGTTGGCGAAGACGTGGACGTGGTCGGGCTTGATGTAGCGCAGGATGCGCGTGTAGTGGGTGATGAGCAGGGTGCCCACCTCGCCGGTCTCGCGCACGCGGTTGACGCCCTCGGAGACGACGCGCAGGGCGTCGACGTCCAGGCCGGAGTCCGTCTCGTCGAGGATCGCGATCTTCGGCTTGAGCAGTTCCAGCTGGAGGATCTCGTGGCGCTTCTTCTCACCGCCGGAGAAGCCCTCGTTGACGTTGCGCTCGGCGAAGGACGGGTCCATCTGGAGCGCGGCCATCGACTCCTTGACCTCCTTCACCCAGGTGCGGAGCTTGGGGGCCTCGCCGCGGATGGCGGTGGCGGAGGTGCGCAGGAAGTTGGAGACCGAGACGCCGGGGACCTCGACCGGGTACTGCATGGCGAGGAACAGGCCGGCGCGGGCGCGTTCGTCGACCTCCATCTCCAGGACGTCCTCGCCGTCCAGGGTGACGGTGCCACCGGTGATCGTGTACTTGGGGTGGCCCGCGAGGGAGTAGGCGAGGGTCGACTTGCCGGAGCCGTTGGGGCCCATGATGGCGTGCGTCTCGCCCTGCTTCACGGTCAGGTCGACACCCTTGAGGATTTCCTTGGTGCCGTTCTCGACCTCGACGGTCACGTGCAGGTCGCGGATTTCAAGCGTTGCCATGGGTGCCTCAGGACTCCTGGGTGACGGAGGCGCGTACGTCGACGAGGACGTCGCCCCCTTCGATCTTTACGGGGTATACGGGGACGGGGCGCGTCGCGGGAAGGCCGGACGGCTTGCCGGTGCGGAGGTCGAAGGCGGAGCCGTGCAGCCAGCACTCGATCTGGCAGTCCTCCACCTCGCCCTCGGAGAGGGAGACGTTCGCGTGCGAGCAGATGTCGTGGATCGCGAACACCTCGCCCTCGGTGTGGACGACCGAGACCGGCGTGCCGTCGAGTTCCACCCGCTTCGGGGTGTCCTCCTCCAGCTCGCTCAGCCCACAGGCGCGTACGTACGTCATGCGACGGACGCCTCCAGCTCCTCTTCGATCTTCGCGATGAGCCGCTCCTCGATGTCGTCGACACCGATCTGCTGGACGAGCTCCGCGAAGAAGCCGCGGACCACGAGGCGGCGGGCCTCGCGCTCCGGGATGCCGCGGGCCATCAGGTAGAAGAGCTGCTCGTCGTCGAAGCGGCCGGTCGCCGAGGCGTGGCCGGCGCCGACGATCTCGCCGGTCTCGATCTCCAGGTTCGGCACCGAGTCGACCCGGGCGCCGTCCGTCAGGACCAGGTTCCGGTTCATCTCGTAGGTGTCGGTGCCCTCGGCCTTGGCCTCGATGAGGACGTCGCCGATCCACACGGCGTGCGCCGCCTCGCCCTGGAGCGCGCCCTTGTAGACGACGTTGGACTTGCAGTGCGGGACGTTGTGGTCGACCAGGAGGCGGTGCTCCTGGTGCTGGCCAGCGTCGGTGAAGTACAGGCCGTACAGCTCCGCCTCGCCGCCCGGGCCGGCGTAGGCCACACGCGGGTGGATGCGCACGACGTCGCCGCCGAAGGTCACCACGACGGACTTGAAGGAGGCGTCGCGGCCCACGAGCGCGTTGTGCTGCGCCACGTGCACGGCCTTGTCGTCCCAGTCCTGCACGGAGACGACGGTCAGCTTGGCGCCGTCACCGAGGACGTAGTCGACGTTGGCGGCGAGGACCGCGTCACCGGAGTGGTCGATGACGACGACGGCCTCGGCGAACGCGCCCAGCTCGATGACCTGGTGGCCGAAGGCGGTGCCGCCGTCGCCGCGCACGGCGATGCGGATCGGCTCGCTGAGCACCGTCTCCTTGGGGACGGTCACGACCGAGGCCTTCTCGAAGGCCGAGTACGCCTGCGCGGCCACGCGGTCCACCGGGGTGCCCGCCCGGCCGAGCCGGGCGTCGTCGCGGCCGACGGTCTCCACGGTGACGCCCTCGGGCGCCTCCACCTCGACCTTGACGCCCTCACCCGTGGCGACGGCGGTGCCGTCGTGCAGGCCCCGCAGGCGCTCCAGCGGGGTGAACCGCCACTCCTCCTCGCGGCCGTGCGGCACCGGGAAGTCCGCCACGTCGAAGGACGGCGGCGCGCTCATGCGGGTGGCGACGGTGGACTCGGCGGCCACCGCGATCGAGCCCGCGGTGGTGGAGCCCACGGGGATGTTCTGAGCCTCAGCCATGGCTGTCGTCGTGCTCTCTCTCTGCGTGTCAGTCAGTCGCTGCTTCGGTGGCGGGGGCCGGTGCTAGCCGACCGCGCCCTCCATCTGCAGCTCGATCAGCCGGTTCAGCTCCAGGGCGTACTCCATGGGGAGCTCCTTGGCGATCGGCTCGACGAAGCCGCGCACGATCATCGCCATCGCCTCGAACTCGGTCAGGCCGCGGCTCATCAGGTAGAAGAGCTGGTCCTCGGAGACCTTGGAGACGGTGGCCTCGTGCCCCATGGACACGTCGTCCTCGCGGACGTCCACGTACGGGTACGTGTCCGAGCGGGAGATCGTGTCGACGAGCAGCGCGTCGCAGAGCACGTTGGACTTCGCGCCCGGCGCGCCCTCGCCGATCTCGATCAGACCGCGGTACGACGTCCGGCCGCCGCCGCGGGCCACGGACTTCGAGACGATGTTGGACGACGTGTTCGGCGCCATGTGGACCATCTTGGCGCCCGCGTCCTGGTGCTGGCCCTCGCCCGCGAAGGCGATGGACAGGGTCTCGCCCTTGGCGTGCTCGCCCATCAGGTAGACGGCCGGGTACTTCATGGTGACCTTGGAGCCGATGTTGCCGTCGACCCACTCCATGGTCGCGCCCTCGTAGGCCACGGCGCGCTTGGTGACCAGGTTGTAGACGTTGTTCGACCAGTTCTGGATCGTCGTGTAGCGGCAGCGGCCGCCCTTCTTGACGATGATCTCGACGACGGCGGAGTGCAGCGAGTCCGACTTGTAGATCGGCGCGGTGCAGCCCTCGACGTAGTGGACGTAGGCGTCCTCGTCGACGATGATCAGCGTCCGCTCGAACTGGCCCATGTTCTCCGTGTTGATGCGGAAGTAGGCCTGGAGCGGGATCTCGACGTGCACGCCCTTGGGGACGTAGATGAACGATCCGCCGGACCACACGGCCGTGTTCAGCGCGGCGAACTTGTTGTCACCGGCGGGGATGACGGTCCCGAAGTACTCCTTGAAGAGCTCCGGGTGCTCCTTGAGCGCCGTGTCGGTGTCCAGGAAGATGACGCCCTGCTCCTCCAGGTCCTCGCGGATCTGGTGGTAGACGACCTCGGACTCGTACTGCGCGGCGACGCCGGCGACCAGGCGCTGCTTCTCCGCCTCGGGGATGCCGAGCTTGTCGTACGTGTTCTTGATGTCCTCGGGCAGGTCCTCCCAGGACTCGGCCTGCTTCTCGGTGGACCGCACGAAGTACTTGATGTTGTCGAAGTCGATGCCCGACAGGTCCGAGCCCCAGTTCGGCATGGGCTTCTTCTCGAAGAGCTTCAGGCCCTTGAGGCGCAGCTTCGTCATCCACTCCGGCTCGGACTTCTTGTCCGAGATGTCGCGGACGACGTCCTCGCTCAGGCCGCGCTTGGCGGCGGCACCGGCCTCGTCGGAGTCGGCCCAGCCGTACTCGTAGTTGCCCAGGCCCTCGAGCTCAGGGTGGGCAGTCTCCGTGGGGAGAGTCATGCGGGGTTCCTCCCGGCCGTGCTTGCTGATGCGTGGTTGGCGGTTCGTGGGGTGGTCTGCGGGGTGGTCTTCGGGGCCTCGCCGCGCGGGATGAACGTCGTGCAGACGCCGTCGCCGTGCGCGATGGTGGCGAGCCGCTGGACGTGCGTGCCGAGCAGCTCGGAGAAGATCTCCGTCTCCGCCTCGCAGAGCTGCGGGTACTGCTCGGCGACGTGGGCTACCGGGCAGTGGTGCTGGCAGAGCTGCTCGCCGCTGCGCGGCGGGGGTGCGCTACGCGCCGTAGCAGCGTACCCGTCCGCGGTCAACGCCTTCGCCAGCGCGCGGGTGCGGTTCTCCGGGGACGCCGCCTCCACGGCCGCGCGGTAGGCCTTCGCCTGCTCGGCGACGCGGGCGCGGGCGAACGCGGCGACCGCCTCCTCGCCGTGGGTCTGCCCGATCCAGCGCAGGGCGTCGGCGGCCAGCTTGTCGTACGACTGGTCGAAGGCGTCCCGGCCGCAGTCGGTGAGCGCGAAGACCTTGGCGGGGCGGCCGCGCCCCCGGGCGCCGTACACCCGCTTCTCGCGGGGCTCCACCACGTTCTCCTGGACGAGGGCGTCGAGGTGGCGGCGGACGGCGGCCTGGGTGAGGCCGAGGCGGCCCGCAAGGTCGGCGACCGTGGACGGGCCGTGGTCCAGGATGGAGCGCGCGACGCGGTTGCGCGTGGACCGCTCACCGGTCGCGAGCTCTTCCTGAGGAGCCCCGGTGGGGGTCTCCTGAGCCTCGCCGACGTTTTTCACAACGCCATTGTTGCGTAATTCCTCAGAGCCTGACAAGCCACGTCCGGATCACCGGGCGGTGCGGTACATCACTTAGGCAGACCTAAGCTGACCTGCGGAAACGATCATCGGCTGAAGAAATCGGTGGCGTCCCCGAAGACGGTGCAGAAGACTCCGGGAGCATGTCGACACCGCCTGTGACCGGCCCTTTGTGCACCCGCGCGAGCCTCGCGGACGAATTGCGCGCCCTCGGCGTGCGCCCGGGTGACACGCTCCTCGCGCACACCTCCCTCAGCGCCCTCGGCTGGGTCTGCGGCGGTGCCGAGACGGTGGTCCTCGCGCTGCTCGACACCCTCGGCGAGGAGGGCACCCTCGTCGTGCCCGCCCAGTCCTCCGACAACTCCGACCCGGCGGAGTGGCAGAACCCGCCCGTGCCCGAGGAGTGGTGGCCGGCCATCCGCGACGCGCTGCCGGCGTACGACCCGCGCACCGCGCGCACCCGCGGCGTCGGCGTGGTCCCGGAGACCGTCCGCACCTGGCCCGGAGCCGTCCGCAGCGCCCATCCGCAGACGTCGTTCGCGGCCCTCGGCCGCCGCGCCCGGGAGCTGATGGCCGGCCACGCCCTGGACTGCCGCCTCGGCGAGCGCAGCCCGCTGGCCCGTCTGGAGGAGGCGGGGGCGCGCGTGCTGCTCCTGGGCGCGGGCTTCGACTCCTGCACCGCCTTCCACCTGGCGGAGTACCGCCTGCCCGCGCCGCTGGAGGAGAACTCCTTCGCGGTGCTGACCGAGCACGGCCGCCGCTGGACGACCGTGCGCGAGCCCGCGATCAGCGAGGACCGCTTCGACGAGCTCGGCGCGGCCTTCGAGCGGGACCGCCCGGTCACGCGCGGCGCGGTCGGGGCCGCCACGGCCCGCCTCTTCGCCCTGCCGGACGCCGTCGCGTACGCCGAGGGGTGGCTGGCGGAGCACCGGCCTCCGGAAGCTGCCTGAGCGCGCGCTCCCCGGCCGGCCGCGGGAGGGCTTGCGGGTACGGGGGCCGGGGTCCTCGCGCCCGAGGGCCGAGGCCCGCAAGCCGGGAGCCGGGGGCCGTCGAGCCCGGGGGCCGGGCGCTCTCCGGCCCTCTCTAGACTTCCCGTCATGGGAAATGAGTCCGTCGTCCAGGTCAGGGGCCTGGTCAAGCGGTACGGGGCGAAGACCGCGGTGGACGGCCTCGACCTGGACGTCCGCGCAGGCACCGTCACCGCCGTGCTCGGCCCGAACGGCGCCGGGAAGACCACCACCGTCGAGACCTGCGAGGGCTACCGCACCCCCGACGCGGGCACGGTCCGCGTCCTCGGCCTCGACCCGGTCGCCCAGGCCGCGGCGCTGCGCCCGCGCATCGGCGTGATGCTCCAGTCCGGCGGCGTCTACTCCGGCGCCCGCGCCGAGGAGATGCTGCGGCACGTCGCCACGCTGCACGCCCACCCGCTCGACGTCGACGCCCTGATCGAACGGCTCGGGCTCGGCTCCTGCGGCCGCACCAGCTACCGCCGCCTCTCCGGCGGCCAGCAGCAGCGCCTCGCGCTCGCCCTGGCGGTCGTCGGCCGCCCCGAGCTCGTCTTCCTCGACGAGCCGACCGCCGGGCTCGACCCGCAGGCCCGCCACGCCACCTGGGGCCTCGTGCGCGACCTGCGCGCCGACGGCGTCGGCGTCATCCTCACCACGCACGCCATGGACGAGGCCGAGGAACTGGCCGACGACGTCGCCATCATCGACGCCGGCAAGGTCATCGCCCAGGGCAGCCCCGAGGAGCTGTGCCGCGGCGGCGCCGAGAACACCCTGCGCTTCACCGGCCGCCCCGGCCTCGACGTCGGCTCGCTGCTCAAGGCGCTGCCCCCGGACTCCGCGGCCGCCGAGGTCACCCCGGGCGCGTACCGCGTGAGCGGCACCGTCGACCCGCAACTGCTCGCCACCGTCACCTCCTGGTGCGCGCAGCACGGCGTCATGCCGGACCGGATCTCCGTGGAACGGCACACCCTGGAGGACGTCTTCTTGGAGCTCACGGGTAAGGAGCTGCGGTCGTGACCAGCACCACCGGCGGTACGTCCGGCACGTCGGGTGCGCCCGGCACGTACAGCCCGAAGCCGGGGGCCGCGCCGCTCCCCCGCATGATCCGCGCGCAGGCCGTCCTGGAGACGAAGATGCTGCTGCGCAACGGCGAGCAGCTCCTGCTCACCGTGGTCATCCCGACGCTGCTGCTCGTCCTGTTCAGCGCCGTCGACGTCGTCGACACCGGCGAGGGCGAGGCCGTGGACTTCCTCACGCCCGGCGTCCTGGCGCTCGCCGTCCTGTCGACGGCCTTCACCGGGCAGGCCATCGCCACCGGCTTCGAGCGGCGCTACGGTGTCCTCAAGCGCCTCGGCGCCTCGCCGCTCCCGCGCTGGGCCCTGATGGCCGCGAAGACGCTGTCGGTCCTGGTCACCGAGGTGCTCCAGATCGTCCTGCTCACCGTGATCGCGCTGGCGCTCGGCTGGTCGCCGCACGGCAACCCGCTGGCCGTGCTGCTGCTCCTCGTCCTCGGCACGGCGGCGTTCTCCGGGCTCGGCCTGCTGATGGCGGGCACCCTCAAGGCGGAGGCCACGCTGGCCGCCGCGAACCTCGTCTTCCTGCTCCTCCTCGTCGGCGGCGGCGTCATCGTGCCGCTCGACAAGTTCCCCGGCGGCGTGGCGGCCGTGCTCGCCCTGCTGCCCGTCTCGGCCCTCTCGGACGGCCTGCGGGACGTGCTCCGGGACGGCGCCGCGATGCCGTGGGGCGACCTCGGGATCCTCGCGGTCTGGGCGGTGCTCGGGCTCGGCGCGGCGGCGCGGTTCTTCCGCTGGGAGTGAGCGGGTGCCGCCGCGGAGCGGGCCCGCGGGCGTAACCGGCGTCACAGTTGGAGCGGATACGTCCCCCTCGTGAAGCCGTGCACAAGCGGCCCCCTACGATGGGGCCCGTGCCAAACGTGACCCGAGCCGATGTCGCTCACTTCGCGCGCAACCCGCTCGCTTACATCGCCGAGCGCTGGACCCCGACGCCGCGGACCGTGCGGACCGCCGCGCTCGTCTCGCTGGTGATGACCGTCGTCATCGTGGTCACCGGCGGCGCCGTCCGGCTCACGGGCTCGGGCCTCGGCTGCCCCACCTGGCCCAAGTGCACCGACGACTCGCTCACCGCGACCAGCGAGATGGGCTTCCACGGCGTCATCGAGTTCGGCAACCGCCTGCTGACGTACGTCCTGTGCGCGGCCGTCGGGTTCGCGATCATCGCCGCGCGCTCGCAGAAGCCGTGGCGGCGCAGCCTGACGCGGTACGGCTGGGCGCAGTTCTGGATCGTCATGGGCAACGCCGTGCTCGGGGGCATCGTCGTGCTCGTCGGCCTGAACCCGTACACGGTCGCGGCGCACTTCCTGCTCTCCACCGCCCTGATCGCGGTCGCCACGGCGACGTGGCAGCGCACCCGCGAGGGCGACGCCCCCACCCGCCCCCTGGTCGGCAGGTCCGTGGCGCAGCTCGTCTGGGTCCTCACCGGCGTGACGGTCCTGCTCATCGCGGTCGGCACGGTCGTGACCGGCGCGGGGCCGCACGCGGGCGACTCCAGCGACGTCCCGCGCATGAACGTGGGCGCGGTGGGCCTCGACTGGGAGGGCGTCAGCAAGCTGCACGCCGTCCTCGCGTGGATCGTGGTGACGCTGACGTTCGCCCTGTGGTTCGTCCTCAAGGCGGTCGACGCCCCGCGCGGCCCACTGGCCCGCACCCGCGACCTGTTCCTGGTGCTCCTCGCGCAGGGTGTCATCGGCTACGTCCAGTACTTCACGGACCTGCCGGAGGCGCTGGTCGCCGCGCACATGCTGGGCTCGTGCGCGGTGTGGATCGCGGTGCTGCGGGTGCTGCTGTCGCTGCGCGAGCGCCCGGAAACGGCCTCCGAGGTCCCGGCGCGGACCGACGCGGAGCTGTCCGCGGTCTGAGCGCCCGGACCTGCGCACCCGGGGCAGCGGGCCCGCTCCTCCCCCGGGGCTACTCCTCCGCCAGCCCGTAGACCCGGCACGCGTTCTCCGCGGCGATCATCCCCGCCACCCGCTGCGCGTCCGTCAGGGACCACGCGCCCTCGGCCACCCAGGTGGCGAGCACCCGGCCGAGCGCCTCGCGGAACAGGTGGGCGCCGATCACGTGCAGCTCCGGCAGGCCGTGGGCGCCGCTGGAGAAGAGGAGCTTGCCGAAGGGGGCCAGCTCCAGGATCTCCGCCAGGACGGCCGCCGCCCGGGCCCCGGTGCGCACCAGGGCGGGCCCCAGGTCGGCGTACACGTGCGGGAAGACGCCCGCGAGGTGGGCCGCGGCGCGGTGGTGGGGGTAGCCGTGCAGGAGCACCAGGTCGGTGCCGAGGCCGGCGGTCGCGCGGGCGAAGGCGCCGAAGGACCGCTGCGGGTCGGTGGCCCCGGTGTGCAGTTGCAGCGGCAGCCCGGAGGCCACGGCGATCCACAGCAGGTGGCGCAGCAGCAGCGGGTCGGTGAGCTCGCCGCCCACCTCGCGTCCGGCGAGCCAGCGCCCCGCGGCGCCGCGCACCTCGCCGGGCCCCGGCGGCTCGGCGGGCAGGGGCCGGTCCTGGCGCACGCCCGCGACGGAGGTGAACGCGACCGCTCCGGCCGCGGCCCCGTGCACGGACTCCGCGAGGTTGGCGAGGAAGGAGTCGACGGTCCCGGAGGTGTCGGCGACCTGCTCGGCCAGTAACTCCAGGCGGACGATCTCGTACGCCTCGGCGGCCGCGGCGGAGGCCAGCTCGCCCGGCCCGGTGAGGTCGCCGGGCAGCCCGGTGTCGACGAGGTACGTGGTGATGCCGCTGCCGCGCAGCAGGCGCCGCCCGGCCTCCAGGACGCCGAGCTCGCGGCGGCGGGCCAGGTAGCGGGCGGGCGGGCAGTGCGGTTCGAGGCCGAGAAGGGGCGGGCACCAGCGGCGCACCGCGAACCCGGTCTGGGTGTCGAAGAAGGTGGTGCCCGGAGCGGGCGGGCCCTCGCTCCGGCCCAGGTGGGCCTCGAAGGTGCCGAGGCCCAGCTCCGTGCGCAGCACGCCGTGGCAGTGCTGGTCCACCAGGGACGGCGTCTCGATCATCCTCGCTCCCCTGTGTGGACCGCTCTTCCACGGTCCTAACGGGTGACCCCGGCGTCAGGTGTTGCTCGCCATGTCACCCGTGCCCCTCCCGGGCGTGTCTCATCCGCGCGCGGGGCCGCCGATCTGGATGCCCGCCATGCGCGTCCACTCGTACGGACCCGTCCGCACCTTGGCGGCGAGGTCGCCGTCGAAGTCGTCGCGGACGGTGATCCCGGCCTTCTCCACGGCGCTCTGCGCGATCGCGTGGGTGGGCGCGACGAGGTCGCCCCAGCCGCCGTCCTCGCCGACGAGCACGATCCGGGTGCCGCGCTGCCCGAGGTACGCGAGCTGTCCCTCGGCGCCGCCGTGGGCCCGTGCGAACCCGGTGATGTGCTTGGCCAGCTTGGCGGCCTTGCGCTCGGCGCGCGCGGCGTCCTTGGCCCCCGTCGCTGTCTGCTCGCCCTGCGCTGCCGTGCCGTCGGTGCCGTGCTCCGTGTCTGCCATGGCACAGGATGCTACCGACGGGTAGATCATTCGGCGACGGGCGGGGGGCGTGGTCTCGGCCACGGTCCCGCCGTGTCCCGCACGCCCGTTCCGCCCCACGCCGCGCCGTGGTAGGACGTGGACATGACCGGTCTCCTGATCGGCGAGGTCGTCCGGTCCGCCGCCGAGGCCGCCCCGCGCCGCACCGCCCTCGTACGCGGCGGACGCGCGCTCACCTTCGCGGAGCTGGACGCCGCCTGCGACCGGGCGGCGCGCCACCTCGCCGCGCGGGGCGTCCGGCGCGGCGACCGCGTGGCGTGCCCGGCGCGGAGCCTGGCCGCGGCCCTGCCGGCGTACGTCGGGGCCGCGCGCGCCGGCGCGGTGTTCGTACCGCTGGAGCGGGCGACAGCCTTGGCGCGCCCGCCCGGGGCGGTGACGCCGTGCCTGGTCCTGACGGAGGCGGAGCTCGCGGAGGTGTGTCCGGCCCTGGCCTCGGCCACGGCCTGGGCTCCGGGCCCGGCGCCGGGCCACGCCTCGGCCTCGACCCCGGCCGGGGAAGGGCACCCCCAAGCCGCCGCCCCGCCGGAGCCTGCCCCCGAGGAGGGCGACCCGCACCTCCTGCTGTTCACCGGGCCCGGGGGGCGCACCCGCGGCGCGGTCGTCTCCCAGCGCGCGGGCGCCCTGCGGGCCCACTGCGGGGTCCGGCCGGAGCCGCCGGGCGCCCTGGTGTGCGGGCTGCCGCCGGGGCACTGGGGCGCCTGGACCGCCGTGCTGCGGCAGTGGCAGGCCCGGGGCACCGTGGTCCTGCCGGAGGAGGAGGGTCCGGCGGCGGTCTGCGCGGCCGTGCGCGAGCACCGGGCCGCGCGCCTCCTGGGCACGCCGCGCGTGTGGGAGGGCGTACTGGACACGGCGCCGCACCACCTGGCGGCCCTGCGCTGCGCCGACGTGGAGACCGCGGAGCCCGGTACCGCTCCCCCGCGCCTCCTGGAGGCGATCCGCACGGTGACGCCCGGGGCGCGGGTCCGGGCCTTCTTCGCTACGCCGGAGACGGGCGACCTGACCGCGTGGGAGCACGCCGACGTCCGGGCCCGGCCCGGCACCTGCGGGACGCCCGTGCCGGGGGTGCGGGCCCGGCTCGCGCGCGGGGAGCTGTGGGTGCGCGGGCCCCTGCTGTTCGACGGGTACTTCCGGGACAAGAGGGCCACGGACGCGGCGCTGCGCGACGGCTGGTACCGCACCGGCCGCGCGGCGCGGCGCGACGAGGACGGCTACCTGTACCTCACCGGGCGCCGCCGGGCGGAACGCGAACGCGCGGCGGCCCCGTCACCCTGAGGCGACGGGGCCGCTCCGTACGGCGTGCTGCCGGGTCAGCGCAGGAAGGGGTCCACCGCGATGGCCACGAACAGCAGCGACACATAGGTGATGGACCAGTGGAAGAGGCGCATCTCCTTGAGCTTGGTGCCGGTGGCCTCGGCCTTGGCGCGGTTCTGCAGCGCGTGCGCCTCCCACAGCCACCAGCCGCCCGTGGCGAGGGCCACGACGGTGTAGAACCAGCCGGTGTAGCCGAGCGGCTGCAGCAGCAGCGAGACGGCGACCATGACCCAGCTGTAGAGGACGATCTGCCGGGCGACGACCTTGTTGGAGGCGATGACCGGCAGCATCGGCACGCCCACGCGCGCGTAGTCCTCCTTGACCCGCATGGACAGCGGCCAGTAGTGCGGCGGCGTCCAGAAGAACATCACCAGGAAGAGGATGACGGGCGCCCACGACATCGAGTTGGTCACGGACGACCAGCCGATGAGGACGGGCAGACAGCCGGCGATGCCGCCCCAGACGATGTTCTGGGAGGTGCGCCGCTTGAGGATCATCGTGTAGACGATCACGTAGAACAGCAGCGCGCCGAGTGACAGCCAGGCCGAGAGCCAGTTGACGGCGAGGCCGAAGAGCAGCGTGGAGACGACGGCGAGGGTGATGCCGAAGACCAGGCACTCGCGGGGGCTGACCATGCCGGTGACGAGCGGCCGCTGCGACGTGCGCTCCATGAGGGCGTCGATGTCGCGGTCGATGTACATGTTGAGCGCGTTGGCCCCGCCGGCGGAGAGGTAGCCGCCGACGCAGGTGAGCAGCACCAGCTTGAGGTTCGGCACCCCCTGCTCGGCGAGGAACATCACCGGAACGGTGGTGATCAGCAGCAGCTCGATGATCCGCGGCTTCGTCAGCGCCACGAACGCCTTGACTCGGGCCCCGAACGGCCGGTGGCTCGGGCTCTGGCTCGCCCCAACCGTCCCCACTGGACGGGATTCAACGGCCGTCACGCACACCCCTGACAGAGACATCCCAGCGAGCCGACGGCAGACCTTCAGACATGAAGTTCCGGTAAAGGCTCACGCGTACCACGCCACTGTAGACGTTGCCCATACCTGGCCCTTCGCGGGGGTGGGTTCGTGTTGGGCGGCCAGACGAGGGGTGTTGGCGGGCAGGTCGGGCACACGGAGAGAACGAGCCGAAAGGACACCCAGATGAGCGGTCCCGTATTCACATGGTGAAAGCGGCACGAGCCGTTCAGGAGGCGGATCCGAACGGGTCCCGGCAGTCTGGAATGACTCGAAAAAACGCACGTTCTTACAAGGGTAGGCTCGACAACGGCCGGGGCGATTCCCACGCCGCCGGCATTCGACATGTGGAGAGGAGCCCTGACCCAGGGTGAGCACCAAGCCGACCACCACAGACCTCGAGTGGACCGAACTGGACCAGCGGGCCGTCGACACCGTCCGGGTCCTGGCCATGGACGCCGTACAGAAGGTCGGCAACGGCCATCCCGGTACGGCCATGAGCCTCGCGCCCGCCGCGTACACCCTCTTCCAGAAGGTGATGCGGCACGACCCGGCGGACGCCGACTGGACCGGCCGTGACCGATTCGTGCTCTCCGCGGGCCACTCGTCACTGACCCTGTACATCCAGCTCTACCTGGCCGGCTTCGGCCTGGAGCTGGACGACCTGAAGGCGTTCCGCACCTGGGGCTCGAAGACCCCGGGCCACCCGGAGTACGGCCACACGGTCGGCGTCGAGACGACGACGGGCCCGCTGGGCCAGGGCGTGGCCAACGCCGTGGGCATGGCGATGGCCGCCCGGTACGAGCGCGGTCTGTTCGACCCGGAGGCGGCCCCCGGCACCTCCCCGTTCGACCACTACATCTACGCGATCGCCGGCGACGGCTGCCTCCAGGAGGGCATCTCCGCCGAGGCGTCCTCGATGGCCGGGCACCAGCAGCTCGGCAACCTCATCCTGCTGTGGGACGACAACCACATCTCGATCGAGGGCGACACCGGGACCGCCGTCTCCGAAGACACCATGAAGCGGTACGAGGCCTACGGCTGGCACGTGCAGCGCGTGGAGCCGAAGGAGAACGGCGACCTCGACCCGCGGGCCCTGTTCGAGGCGATCCAGCAGGCGAAGGCGGTCACCGACAAGCCGTCCTTCATCGCGATGCGCTCGATCATCGCCTGGCCGGCGCCGAGCGCGCAGAACACCGAGGCCGCGCACGGCTCGGCGCTCGGCGACGAGGAGGTCGCGGCCACCAAGCGCGTCCTCGGCTTCGACCCGGAGCAGAGCTTCGAGGTCTCCGACGAGGTCCTGAACCACACCCGGGGCGCCCTTGAGCGCGGCCGCGAGGCGCGGGACGCCTGGGAGAAGTCGTTCCAGGAGTGGCGCGACGCCAACGCCGAGCGCGCCGCGGAGTTCGACCGCATCGCCGCGGGCGAGCTGCCCGCCGGCTGGGAGGAGAAGCTCCCGGTCTTCGAGACGGGCAAGGCCGTCGCGACGCGCGCCGCGTCCGGCAAGGTCCTCCAGGCGCTCGGCGGGGTCATCCCCGAGCTGTGGGGCGGCTCCGCGGACCTGGCGGGCTCGAACAACACGACGATCGACAAGACGTCGTCGTTCCTGCCCGCGGACAACCCGCTGCCCGAGGCGGACCCGTACGGCCGCACGATCCACTACGGCATCCGCGAGCACTCCATGGCCGCGGAGATGAATGGCATCGCGCTGCACGGCAACACGCGTATCTATGGCGGTACGTTCCTGGTGTTCTCGGACTACATGCGCAACGCCGTGCGCCTGTCCGCGCTGATGCACCTGCCGGTGACGTACGTGTGGACGCACGACTCCATCGGCCTCGGCGAGGACGGCCCGACCCACCAGCCGGTCGAGCACCTCGCGTCGCTGCGGGCCATTCCCGGCCTGAACGTGGTCCGTCCGGCGGACGCCAACGAGACGGCCATCGCCTGGCGCGAGATCCTGCGCCGCTGGACGAAGGAGTTCGGCAAGGGCGCCCCGCACGGCCTCGCGCTGACCCGCCAGGGCGTGCCGACGTACGAGGCGAACGAGGACACCGCCAAGGGCGGCTACGTGCTGTTCGAGGCGGAGGGTTCCTCGGGCGAGAGCGCCGAGCCGCAGGTCGTCCTCATCGGCACCGGCTCCGAGGTGCAGCTCGCCGTGGAGGCGCGCGAGCAGCTGCAGGCGGCGGGCGTGCCGACGCGGGTGGTCTCGATGCCGTCGGTCGAGTGGTTCGAGGAGCAGGACCAGGGGTACCGCGACAGCGTGCTGCCGCCGTCCGTCAAGGCACGCGTGGCCGTCGAGGCGGGCATCGGCCTGACCTGGCACAAGTACGTCGGGGACGCGGGCCGCATCGTCTCGCTGGAGCACTTCGGCGCTTCGGCGGACGGCAAGGTCCTCTTCCGCGAGTTCGGGTTCACTGCCGACGCGGTGGCCGCGGCGGCTCGGGACTCGCTCGCCGCCGCGCAGCGCTGACGCCCGTATCAGACGAGTAGGAGATGTAATTCCATGACAGACGCACTCAAGCGCCTCTCCGACGAAGGCGTCGCGATCTGGCTGGACGACCTGTCGCGCAAGCGGATCACGTCCGGCAACCTCGCCGAGCTGATCGACCAGCAGCACGTCGTGGGCGTCACGACCAACCCCTCCATCTTCCAGAAGGCCATCTCGGAGGGCGACGGCTACGACACGCAGCTCACCGACCTCGCCGCGCGCAAGGTGACCGTCGAAGAGGCCATCCGCATGATCACGACGGCGGACGTCCGTGACGCCGCCGACATCCTGCGCCCGGTCTTCGACGCGACCGACGGCCAGGACGGCCGGGTGTCCATCGAGGTCGACCCGCGGCTCGCGCACGACACGCGCGCCACGGTCGCCGAGGCCAAGCAGCTCGCGTGGCTGGTGGACCGGCCGAACACGCTCATCAAGATCCCGGCCACCGAGGCGGGCCTCCCGGCGATCACCGAGGTCATCGGCCTCGGCATCAGCGTCAACGTCACGCTGATCTTCTCCCTGGAGCGCTACCGCGCGGTCATGGACGCCTACCTGGCGGGCCTGGAGAAGGCCAAGGAGCGCGGCCTGGACCTGTCGAAGATCCACTCGGTGGCGTCGTTCTTCGTGTCCCGCGTGGACACCGAGATCGACAAGCGCATCGACGCGCTGGGCACCGACGAGGCCAAGGCGCTGCGCGGCAAGGCCGCCCTCGCCAACGCCCGGCTCGCCTACCAGGCGTACGAGGAGGTGTTCGGCTCCGCCGACAAGTCGACACCGTCCTCGGACCGCTGGGCCGCCCTGGACAAGGCGCACGCCAACAAGCAGCGCCCGCTGTGGGCGTCGACGGGCGTCAAGGACAAGGCGTACAAGGACACGATGTACGTCGACGAGCTGGTCGCGCCGGGCACGGTGAACACCATGCCGGAGGCCACGCTGGAGGCCAGCGCCGACCACGGGCAGGTCACCGGCAACACCATCGCCGGGCAGTACGAGCAGGCGCGCGCCGACATCGACGCCCTGGCGGAGTTCGGGATCTCGTACGACGAGGTCGTGCAGCTCCTCGAGGACGAGGGCGTGGAGAAGTTCGAGTCGTCCTGGAACGACCTGCTGAAGTCGACCGAGGCCGAGCTCAAGCGACTGACCCCTTCGGAGGGCTGACACCAGTGAGCGCACTTCAAGGTGCGAATCCGCTGCGTGACGCCGCGGACCGACGGCTCCCGCGTATCGCGGGGCCGTCGGGCCTGGTCATTTTCGGCGTTACGGGTGATTTGTCCCGAAAAAAGCTGATGCCCGCCGTGTACGACCTGGCCAACCGCGGCCTGCTCCCGCCGGGCTTCGCCCTGATCGGCTTCGCCCGCCGCGAGTGGCAGGACGAGGACTTCGCGCAGGAGGTGCACGACGCGGTCAAGCAGCACGCGCGCACCCCCTTCCGCGAGGAGGTCTGGCAGCAGCTCATCCAGGGCATGCGCTTCGTCCAGGGCAACTTCGACGACGACGAGGCCTTCGAGCAGCTCAAGGCCACCATCCAGGACCTCGACAAGCAGCAGGGCACGGGCGGCAACTTCGCCTTCTACCTCTCCGTGCCCCCCAAGTTCTTCCCCCAGGTCGTCCAGCAGCTCAAGAAGCACGAGCTCGCGGACGCGCCGGCGGGTTCCTGGCGGCGGGCCGTCATCGAGAAGCCCTTCGGCCACGACCTGAAGTCGGCCCATGAGCTGAACGCGATCGTCCACGAGGTGTTCGCCCCGGACCAGGTGTTCCGGATCGACCACTACCTGGGCAAGGAGACCGTCCAGAACATCCTGGCACTCCGCTTCGCCAACCAGATGTTCGAGCCGATCTGGAACCGGTCGTTCGTGGACCATGTGCAGATCACCATGGCCGAGGACATCGGCATCGGCGGCCGCGCGGGCTACTACGACGGCATCGGCGCCGCCCGCGACGTCATCCAGAACCACCTGCTCCAGCTCATGGCCCTCACCGCCATGGAGGAGCCCGCCTCCTTCGACGCGGACGCCCTGGTCGCGGAGAAGGCCAAGGTGCTCGGCGCCGTACGGCTGCCGAAGGACCTGGGCCGCGACACCGTGCGCGGACAGTACTCCGCCGGGTGGCAGGGCGGCGAGAAGGCCGTCGGCTACCTCCAGGAAGAGGGCATCGACCCGCAGTCGAAGACCGACACCTACGCCGCCGTCAAGCTGGAGGTGGACAACCGCCGCTGGGCGGGCGTCCCCTTCTACCTGCGCACCGGCAAGCGCCTCGGCCGCCGCGTCACCGAGATCGCCGTCGTCTTCCAGCGCGCCCCGCACTCCCCCTTCGACCACACGGCGACGGAGGAGCTCGGGCAGAACGCGATCGTCATCCGCGTCCAGCCCGACGAGGGCATCACGGTGCGCTTCGGATCCAAGGTCCCGGGCACGTCCATGGAGATCCGGGACGTGTCGATGGACTTCGCGTACGGCGAGTCGTTCACGGAGTCCAGCCCGGAGGCGTACGAACGGCTGATCCTGGACGTCCTGCTCGGTGACGCCAACCTCTTCCCGCGCACGGAGGAGGTCGAGCTGTCCTGGAAGATCCTCGACCCGATCGAGGAGTACTGGGACGCCAACGGCACGCCCGCGCAGTACCCCGCCGGCACGTGGGGCCCGGTCGAGGCGGACGAGATGCTCGCACGAGACGGACGGAGCTGGCGCCGGCCATGAAGATCGACCTTACGGACACCACGGCCAGCAAGATCAACAAGGCGCTCGTGCAGGGCCGCCGCGCGATCGGCACCCCGGCGGTCGGCATGGTCCTCACCCTCGTCATCGTCACCGACGAGGAGAACGCCTACGACGCCCTGAAGGCGGCCAGCGAGGCCTCGCGCGAGCACCCCTCGCGCACGCTCGTCGTCATCAAGCGCGTCTCGCGCTCCCCGCGCGACCGCACGTCCTCGCGCCTGGACGCCGAGGTGCGCGTGGGCGCCGACGCGGGCACCGGCGAGACGGTGGTGCTCCGGCTGTACGGCGAGGTCGTGAACCACGCCCAGTCGGTGGTGCTCCCGCTGCTCCTGCCGGACGCCCCGACCGTGGTGTGGTGGCCGGTGAACGCCCCGCTGGACCCGGCCCAGGACCCCCTGGGCACGCTGGCCCAGCGCCGCGTCACCGACACGTACGCCGCCGAGCGGCCGATCGAGGAGCTGACCGCGCGCGCCGAGGCCTACCACCCCGGCGACACCGACCTGTCCTGGACCCGGATCACGCCGTGGCGCTCCATGCTCGCGGCCGCCCTGGACCAGGTCACCTGCGAGGTCACCGCCGCCGAGGTGGAGGGCGAGGAGTTCAACCCGAGCGTCGAGCTGCTCGCCATGTGGCTCGCCGACCGGCTCTCCGTCCCGGTCGAGCGCACCCTGTCCACCGGGCCCGGCCTGACCGGCGTCCGCATGGAGACCACGTGCGGCCCGATCGTGCTCGACCGCGCGGACGGCTCGCTCGCCACGCTCTCCATCCAGGGCCAGCCCGACCGCGCGGTGGCGCTCAAGCGCCGCGAGACGTCGGAGCTGATCGCGGAGGAGCTGCGGCGCCTCGACCCGGACGACACGTACGCGTCGGCGCTGAGGTACGGCGTGGACCGGCTGGGCGAGGCGACGCGGGCGGACTCGTCGTCGTCGCTGCGGCGGTCGGGGGACGAGGGGGCTGGGGCTTCCGGGGGCTCTGGGGCTGCTGAGGGCTCTAAGGCTTCTGGGAGCTCTGGGGCTTCTGGGGCTGCTGAGGCCGAGGGGCGCGACGGCGGGGCGCGGGGCGACGGCTCCGGGGCGGCCTCCAAGGCCGACTCCAAGGCCGAGTCCGAGGGCGCCTCCGCGTCGAAGGCGGCTTCCTCCGGGAAGGCCCCGGAGAAGAAGGCTCCCGCGAAGAAGGCTCCGGCGAAGAAGGCCACGTCGGACAAGTCCTCGGCGGACAAGTCCCCGGCGAAGAAGGCCACGGCGAAGAAGGCGGCCGCGAAGTGACCACGCCTCCCCAACTCGTCGTCCACCGCGACAAGGAGCTGATGGCCCAGGCCGCCGCGGCCCGGCTCATCACGAAGATCGTCGACGCGCAGGCCGCCCGCGGCTCCGCCTCCGTGGTCCTCACGGGCGGCCGCAACGGCAACGGCCTGCTCGCGGCGCTGAACTCGGCCCCCGCCCGCGACGCGGTGGACTGGTCGCGGCTCGACCTGTGGTGGGGCGACGAGCGGTTCCTGCCGGAGGGCGACCCCGAGCGCAACTACACGCAGGCCCGCGAGGCCCTGCTCGACGCCGTCCCGCTGGATCCGGCGCGCGTGCATCCGATGCCCGCCTCCGACGGCCCGTACGCCGTCGGCTCCACCGCGGACGGCGCGGACGCGGCCGCCGAGGCGTACGCCGCCGAGCTGGCCGCGGCGGCCGGGACCGAGCACTACCGCTCGGCCGCCGCCGACGCGGGCGGCCCGGTGCCGGCGTTCGACGTGCTCATGCTGGGCGTCGGCCCGGACACGCACGTGGCCTCGCTCTTTCCGGAGCTGCCCGCGGTCCGCGAGACGGAGCGCATGGTGGTGGGCGTCCACGGCGCGCCGAAGCCGCCGCCCACGCGCGTCTCGCTGACGCTCCCCGCGATCCGCTCCGCCCGTGAGGTGTGGCTGCTCGCGGCGGGCGAGGACAAGGCGAAGGCCGTGGCGATCGCCCTGTCCGGGGCGGGCGAGATCCAGGCCCCCGCGGCGGGCGCCCGCGGCCGCTCCCGCACCCTGTGGCTCCTGGACGCGGCGGCGGCGTCACAACTGCCGCGCGACCTGTACCCGCCGGCGTCTCCCTGACGCGGGACCGGCCTCACCGGTCCCGGCCGCACGCGCACGGGAAGGGCCCCGGACGTTCTCACGTCCGGGGCCCTTTTGCGTGGTGGCTCACCAGCGCGTCGCTGTCAGAAGCCGTCGCAGGTCGCGGAGGCGAAGCGGCCGTCGGCCGTGGCGGTGTGGGTGGTGCCGTCGGCCGTGACCTTGCACCGCACGGTCCCGCCGGAGGCTCCCGTGGTGACGACGAGCGTCCCGCCCTTGACGAAGCCCTTCGTCTTCTCCGCCTTGCGCCAGGGCAGGTCGACGCCGCTGGCCTGGTTCTGGGAGAGGTCGCCGTCGCTGTAGACGGAGTACATGACCGTGACGTCCTTCGCGTCGCCCGTCACCTCGTACCGGACGTCGATCTCGCGCTTCGACTCCTTGTCGACCTCGTGCCCGACGCTCGCGATCAGTGCCGTGCAGCCGCCGAACATCAGCAGGGCCATGACCAGGAGGACCCAGGGCCACTTGCGGCGCTTCTTCGTCTGCGGTGGCGGTACGGGGGCGGCCCAGCCCTGCTGTTGCGTCATGTCCGCCATGCTTCAGCGGAGCGGACACCCGCATCGCCCGGACCGTCAGCGGCTCAGCCGAACGGGTGATGGCCGGTGTTGACACGGCACCCATGGCGGAGGGGACACCGGCGGTCGGCAGGGCGCCCATGGCGGGGGGGCGCCCGCGTACGGACCGCGGGCGCCCGGCTCCGCTTGGCTCAACGGCCGCGCAGCTCCCGGTACTTGTTGACCAGTGCGGTGGTGGAGGGGTCGAGGCCGGGGACGGTGGTGCCTTCGGTCAGGGCCGGCTCGAC